>CAZURL010000008.1:0-31075 GCA_964623005.1 uncultured Spirochaetaceae bacterium | reverse complement strand
AAGCACCTCATGAGGTGTACCATTTCTGTACCAGAAGTGATATCACGAGGTGCAATCTGATGGAAAAACATAGCTTATTTTGAAGCATTTAACACCTTATAAAACAAGGAAATATGTACCTTTTACTCCCACTCAATCGTTGCAGGTGGTTTAGATGAGATATCATAAAGCACTCGGTTGACGCCTTTGACTTCATTGCAGATGCGCGCAGATGATCTTTGAAGCACATCATATGGCATTCTGTACCAATCAGCAGTCATCGCATCCTCCGAAGTTACAGCTCTGAGCGTACAGACTTCTCTGTAAGTCCTTTCATCACCTTGCACACCAACGCTCTTCACAGGAAGAAGATCAGCAAAGGCTTGCCAGATATCTCCATAAAGACCAGCCTTTCTTATTTCATCAATAAAGATCGCATCAATATCCCTGAGCGTATCAAGGCGTTCCTTCGTCACTTCCCCAATACACCTTACACCAAGTCCTGGGCCTGGGAATGGATGACGATAAACAAGCTCATCAGGAAGACCAAGCTCTTTTCCAAGTGCTCTGACCTCATCCTTGAAAAGTTCTCTCAACGGTTCAAGAAGCTCCCATTTAAGATCAGAAGGGATTCCTCCTACATTGTGATGCGACTTGATAGTAGAAGAAGGGCCGCCTGTCGGAGACTTTGATTCAATCACATCAGGATAAAGCGTCCCCTGTGCCAAAAATGAAATATCTCCGCACTGACGCGCTTCATTATAGAAAGTATCGACAAAGAGCTTACCGATAATCTTTCTCTTCGCCTCAGGCTCTGTAACGCCTTTGAGAGCAGAAAGGAAAGCATCCTCTGCATCCGCATAACGCAGCCTGATGCTGAAATGCTTGCTGAAAAGGTTTATAACGCTCTCAGCCTCCCCTTTACGAAGCATGCCATTATTCACGAATACACAGACAAGCTGATCGCCGATAGCCTTATGTATAAGAAGTGCTGCTACCGAAGAATCAACACCGCCCGAAAGCCCACAGAGAACTTGTTTATCACCGACTCTGCGTCTTATATCCTCAATAGCATCATCAATAAACGACCCCATATCCCAATCTGCTTTGGCCTTTGCTATATCAAGGACAAATGCCCTGATTATCTTAACGCCCTCCTTAGAGTGAACAACTTCGGGATGGAACTGCACACCGTAAAACTTCTTCGCATCATTCTCCACCGCAGCATATGGACAGGTGGGAGTGGAGGCCGTTACACGAAAGCCCTCAGGGATTCTATCAACGCTATCGCCATGGCTCATCCATACTTGGCTATGATCCGAGACATCCTTCAAGAGAACAGAAGTCCTGTCGTCGATATCAATATTCTGCAACCCATACTCTTTCTTCTCCGGGCATGTTACATTTCCGCCAAGCATCTCCGACATGACCTGTAGGCCATAGCAGATACCAAGAATAGGAATACCTAAAGAGAAGAGTTCTTTATCGGGACGTGGAGAACCGGGAGTCTTAACACTTGCTGGCCCACCGGAGAAGATTATCCCCTTCGGTGCAATTTCCCTAACCTCATCAGCACTGATTGTATATGGAACAATCTGGCTATACACACCGCATTCCCTTACACGGCGCGCTATAAGCTGGCTATACTGGGCGCCAAAATCCAGAACTATGATTGAATCATGCCTCATGATCTACCTCCACACAAAGTGTATCAAAGATATAACGTAAATTACCACCGAAGAGTATCCAAAGAACGATAAGCTTTTCTCACTGCGCTATAAAGAGCAAGTCCTATGACCGCTCCAACTGCGCTTTGCACGATATTTGCCGGAACTTCCAGAATTGCCTCAGAGAATACAGTCAAACGGAATAATGTCGTCAGAAACAGATATCCTCCTCCAACAATCATTACAGCAACAACGGCTGCAATAATCCTCATTGCAATCGATGAACTATCCTTCCTGACAATTAATCCCATCAGAAGTGCCTCAACACCATGGACGATAAACGAGACAACCGCCCACTGTGGATAGCCGCCAATAAGATCTGCAAGCGCTGCGCCAAGACCACCTGCAAGAAAACCTGAAAATGGCCCAAACGCATAGGATGCAAACGTAACTGCGGCATCACATAGTGATACATACCCGCCAATCGGAGACGGAATACGTATAACAAGCGTAAATACAGCAACAATAGCCGTCATGATTGCAATCAGGCTGATTCTCAACGCACTCTTATCCATTCCTGCCACCTTTAACTACCTCACAAAAAACAAACCGGTAAGGATAATAGCACTGATAAGCCACTGTATAGAATATCCTTGAGGTCGTTCCATTATCTCCTTACTAACGCGCCCCTCTCTTCCGAAACCCCGCTCTTCCAAAGCAGCAGCAGTGTCTGGAATCATGCGGATAGAGGCAACCAGCAATGCAGTTATAGAAGGAAGAATAGGATAGCCTCTCTTCCCTTCCTCTAAGCGAAGCGACATCGAATCCCTGATTTCACCAAAAAGAGAACAAAGAAATGGAATGAAGCGAAGAATCATCGAAAGAGAAAGAGCCGCGCCATATGGAAGATGGAAAGCGCGGAGCCCTTTGATGATACGTTCTGAACGCTCTGTCAAAAGAAGGAGCATCAATGCTGTTGATATCCCAGAGAGCCTAGAGACAATCCTGATTACACTGGAAAGCCCTTCCTTTGTAATGATTACATGGCCCTTTATCACAATAAGCGCGCTTCCGCCTCTCTCTTGAAGCGGCGCGAACAGAAACAGAAGGATAATCAACGGCAGGATACGCGAAAAACAACGCCACGTCTCTTTGATTCCCAGCGAAAGAACCATAACGACAAGGGGCAAGGTAAAAACGATTGCCATCGATAGACCTCTATCGAGAATGATCGCCTCAAGCGCGAATAGAAGCGTTAATGCCAGCTTTGGCCTGACATCGAAGCGATGATAGAAAGAGTTTCCATAGATATAAGAATTAACATTCATGGAGCAATCCCTCCTCTATCATCAGCTTCCGTCCCGGCAAGAGCGAAGCATTTTTCATATCGTGGGTAATTACGATAAGGCCACATCCCTTATCGAGAAAAGCTGAAATCACACGGAGAAAATCCTCAAAGGAGAGCGCGCTATCAATTTCATCAAAAATGACAAAAGGCCTATCGAGAAGAAAGAAGATAGCCGCCTGTAGAAGTTTTGCCTTCCCATATGACATCTCTTGGACATAATCATTGAAATCGAGGGAAAAAAGAGCGGCAACTTCCTCAATCTTCGATTGCTCTGCACCCGTGCTTTCAAGTTCATCCCTAACAGTAGGCAAAAAAAGCGCCTCATATGGATTCTGCATTACATATGCAATCGTATGCCGTCTTGCCTTATACGAGAGCGGACTTCGATCGATCATCACTTTGCCGCTCTTTTCCTTCAAAAGCCCGGAGAGCACCTTGGAAAACGTGCTTTTTCCACTGCCATTCTCCCCAATCAAGGTTATACACTCGCCTTTTTTTATATCAAGGAACGGTACAGAGAGCGTAAACACAGGAAAGTCCGCACTTCGGTGAAGACGCTCTACGAGAAGATCTCTGACAGAGAGCGTGGTATCAGAGGTCTTTATCTGAAAATGAGGAATATCATTTCTCTCTTCTATATATGGTACAGCTTTACCATCCTTGATTGTCAGGATGCGATTGAAGACCCCTTTATATTCACCGAGCATGTGACTGCCAAAGGCGATGACTGTTCTATCGAGGGACTTTATCATCTGAGAAAGCTTATCCCTCCACATAGGCGAAAGCTCATCGAATGACTCATCGAGCACATAGATCGCTGGATCGATAGCAAAAAGCACTGAGAGCATCAGACGGCGCTTCTCCCCTCCGGAAAGCTCTGATGTAGATACCTCCTGATACGGCTCAAGACCAAACAAAGAAAGCGCTTTTTTAATGCGTTTTTCCCGCTCTTCCCTCCGGATTCCAAGATTCTCAAGCGGAAAAGATAGCTCTTCCTCAACAGAGGAAAACAGTAGCATCTCATCATTATTCTGGCTTACGCGGCCAACAATCTTCAGGCGTTCTGGGATATCGAGAGCAAAAACATCCTTCCCGCCATAGAGAAAACTGCCAGATAAACACCCTTGCCTGTATTTAGGCACAGAGCCAGTGAGAATGCGAGAAAGCGTCGTCTTCCCACTTCCCGGAGGGGCTATGATCAAAACATGCTCCCCTTCTTCAATAGAGAGAGAAAAGGAGGAGAAAAGCTCTTCTCCTCCACTATACGAAAAAGTGATATCAAGCGCGGCCATATGGGCTTGGAAGTGAATCGTGCGCTGCTCTTATCTCATTCTCAACTACGGCATGAAGGCCTTTTAGCCCTTCATCATCAAGTGTGGTAGTATCAATTGCAGGCAATATTTTCACATATATATGGACTCTTCTGAAACTATCAATGGACTCAAAGGAGTATCTTGAATTCTTGATAGCAACAGGAACGACTTTAGCTCCGGCCTTTGTTGCCATCTTGAAGGCTCCTGCCTTCATATCTCCAACATTTCCAGTCTTGTTCCGCGTCCCCTCAGGAAAGATTCCCATCACCATGCCTTTCTTGATTCTATCTGCACCTTGGATTATCGTCTGAAGACTTGCCCTGAGACTTGAGCGATCGATCGGTAAGCAATGAAGCGTGAGCAAGAGGCCATGCAGAAGAGGAATCTTAAAAAGCTCTTTCTTTGCAACGATGCCGCACCATAGCCCTGCGCCATATAGCACGGGGATATCAATGATGGACTGATGGTTTGCAACAATACAGGTGCGCTCACCTTCTGCCGGGACATTCTCCTTACCTTCAACAATAAGCTTTACGCCAAGGAAGAGGAAAATCCATTTGATAAGAGGCGAAAGTATACCATGCACCGCTTTATCAGAGGCAGCATTAAGATGGAAAACGCGGAGAATGAACGCGAGAAACATTGCGATAACCGCCAGCACAATAAAGACAGGCGCAATGAATATTATAGCGAATGTTAGCCTTACCTTTTTCATATAATTACCCTTTTATCGTATAGAGTCTGGCATACCTTCCGCCTAAAGCCATAAGCTCATCGTGCGTTCCTCTCTCCGTAACCATCCCCTTATCGATAACAAAAATTATATCCGAATCCTTTATAGTTGAAAGCCTATGTGCAATCACAATGGAGGTACGCCCCTTTGCAAGACGATCGAATGCATCCTGTATCAAGGCCTCGCTTTCTGTATCAAGAGAACTCGTTGCTTCATCGAAGACAAGAATCTTCGGATCCTTGAGGAAGATACGAGCAATAGAAAGGCGCTGTTTCTGCCCTCCGGAAAGCCTTGTCCCCCGCTCTCCAACCTCGGTATTGAGTCCGTCAGGAAGGGATGCGACAAAGTCATAGAGATTTGCATTTCTAAGCGCTTCCCACATCTCATCATCGGTTGCATCGCTCTTTCCGTATCTCAGATTCTCCTTGATAGTCGCGTCAAAGAGGAATACATTCTGCTGGACAAAGCCGATTGAGTCATGAAGAGACTTCTGCGTAACAGCGTCTATATCCTGACCATCGATCTCGATTCTGCCTGCATTCCTTTCGTAAAAGCGTGCAAGCAACGCCGCAATAGTGCTCTTCCCTGCTCCGGATTCCCCGACAAGCGCGGCCTTGGAACCGCCGGGGATATGAAGATCAAGGTGATCTATGACAATCTCCCGTCCATCGCTTTCGTAAGAGAAAGAGACATCGGTATAATCGATATCGCCTTTTGTTACCTTCAATGGCTGAGCGCCTTCAACATCCTCAATCTGCGGTTTTATATCCATAATCTCCGTGAAGCGCTCGAATGAGGCCATGCCTTGAGAGAATTGCTCTGTAAAGTTTATAAGACGATCGATTGGAGGAAGTACAACGGAAACGTAAAGGACGAATGTCACAAGGTCATATATCTGACAGATTCCAGAGGCAATCAAAAGAATACCGCCGGCAATCGTCATGAAGTAATAAAAGTCCCTCATAAACGTTATACCGGACTGGTAGTTCGCCATCGTGCTGTACATCTTTTCCCGGCTCTTCTTGAGCTCGACATTCGACACACCGAACTTCTTTTTCTGGAAGTTTTCCTGAGAGTAGCTCTTCACTTCCCTTATGCCCTGTATCGAATTTTCCGCCGCAACATTCACATCAGCGATCTTCTGCCGTATTGCACGGTTCTTCTCTTTCAGCTTCCTGTTGAAATGGATTCCATAGCAAAGCATGATTGGAAGCGGGATTATCGAGACAAGGGAAAGCTGCCAAGAGAATGTGAACATGAATGCATATGCAGCGATAATCGTCGCAAGGGATATCAGAAGATCTTCCGGCCCATGATGAGCAACTTCTGCAATATTAAACAAATCATTTGTTATGCGGCTCATTATCGTACCGGTCTTCGTCTTATCATAGTAGGAGAACGAGAGATCTTGAAGATGCGAGAATATCTCCTCTCTCATCTGATTCTCCATCCTTACCCCAAGGTAATGCCCCCAGCGGATTCTTATATACGTGCTTCCCGTCTGAAAAAGATAGATTACGAGAATTGCAGCAAGGATGGCTATGACTGTATTCATCGCTCCTGAGGGCAACGCGGAATACAGGATATTCCTCACCAGCGCCGGAGAGAGCGCAGAAAGGAGGGAGGAAAGTAGAGCTACGATCATATCGAGGGCGAAAAGCCCTTTATAGTACTTGTAATATGATATAAACCGTCGAAGCATCACCTACCTCTGAGCTTATCTACGATGCGAGAGAAGATGCCTTTCTTGACAACCTTGACTTCCTGTTGGGGCGCCGCCTCTTTCTTAACAGGCTGACTCTGCACCGTCCTTGATGACTGAATCGGCTTCTTCTGTGGCTTTTTCTGCGTCTGAGGTCTCTTCTTCTGTGTCTGTCCTTCCGCCTTGCCGCTTCCGCCATAGACATTCTTGTAGTATGCCATACGCTCCTCAAGCGTCATATGGGAAAGCTTATCATAATCGCGTTCCCTTTCTTTCCTTTCCGTTGGCTTGTTGCCGCTCTTCCTCTGAGCCTTCTGCGGTGCGCGGTTTTTGTTGTTGCTTCTGGATTTCGACTGTGCAGCAGGACGTCTTGAACTCTTGTAATGATACCCCTCGCTCTTGTCTTCAACGCTCTCAAGCCCTGCTTCATCCGGCCAGAGAACAGGTATCCTCATCTGAATATAGTTCTCAATCGCCTCTAGGCCGTAGATGTACTCTTCACATGCGAGGGTAATGGCCTTTCCAGACTTACCTGCCCTTGCTGTACGTCCGATTCTGTGGACATAGTTCTCGAAATCTTCCGGGATATCATAATTGACTACAAGCGCAAGATCATCAATCTGAAGACCACGTGCCGCAACATCGGTTGCGACAAGGATGGGAAGAGAGCCATTCTTCATTCTATCTATCGTCTTCAGCCTCTTTGTCTGCGGCATATCGCCCATAAGGTATTCCGCCCTGTATCCATTCATCTGCAAGCGCTTAGCCACCTCAACTGCCATATCCTTCGTATTTGTGAAAATCAGGCAGGACTCTGGATTGATCTTTTTCAGTATCGAAAGAAGAAGAGGGAACTTCTCGTCCTTGCTTACATGGAAAAGCTCCTGAATAATGTTCTTAACGGTAATCTCTTCCGGCTGGACAGTAATCTCATCTGCTTCATTCATGTATTTCCAGGCAAGGTTTCTTACCCGTGTAGAAAGCGTTGCAGAAAAGAGCATCGTCTGTCTGCTTTTCGGGCTGACCATGCGCGAGAACATCGTTTGGATATCAGGATAGAACCCCATATCGAACATGCGATCCGCTTCATCGAGAACAACGGTATCGAAACAGCGGAAATCAATCTTGTTTGACTTTGCGAAATCAAGCAGACGGCCGGGCGTACCAACATAGAGATTGAGTCCTGATCTAAGCTCTTCCATCTGTTCTTTGTACCCGACTCCGCCATAGAAGCAACCGATGCGAAATTCCGGATAACCTGCCGCAAGGAGCTTTGCATCCTCTTCTATCTGAACAGCAAGCTCTCTGGTTGGTGCCACGATAAGTGATGCTGAGGCCTTATTCTTGGCATACTTTTCCAGAATAGTGATAAGAAAGACAGCGGTTTTTCCGCTTCCTGTCTTGGACTGTACCATAACGTCACGGCCTGAAAGGGTCAGAGGAAGTACACGTTCCTGCACATCGGTGCATTCCGAATAGCCGGCTTTTTCTATACCGGCAAGCACCTGCTCTGCAAGAGGCAGTTCTGTAAATTTCATCTATTTTCCGTCCTTATAAGGATAAAATCCAAGGTTCGCTTTAACTGTATAAAACTCACATCGTTTTTGCAAGGAGCGTTATTCCCACTTTCTGACAAGCTCCATGATGCTTATCACATCATCCCAGCAATCTCTACTTACAGGGATATCATCGATATAGCTGACAGGCATAGCCGCCATCGATGTCGATGAAATGAAGAACGTATCATAAGAAGCGAGTTCTGAAGCTTTCGGAGCCTCATATATAATCTCAAAACCAAGCATTGCTGCCGCCTTGAGAACGCTTATGCGCGTAATGCCGGAAAGAACCGCAGAATCAGGGGCTGTATAGAGGCATTTGCCTTTTATCCCATAGAAATTCGATCTCGTTCCTTCAAGAACACTGTCATTGCGGTCGACAAGAAGCGCTTCAAACGCGCCTTTGCGCTTTGCCTCTTCAAGCGCGATATACTGCATCAGGAGATTTGAAGTCTTTGCCTCTGGAAGAAATCGCTCTCCATGATACAGCGTCGCCCTTACTCCTTCTTTATAGTATGAGGATGGATAGGACAGGAGATCTGTATAGGTGACAAAGAAAAGCGGATCTGAACCACCTACAATGAAAATCCTTGCCGTTGCATCCTTTATGCCGTCATTCTCTATAAGCCTATTGATAGAAGCTTCGATCATCGCATCTGTAAATGGATGAACAAGGTTTATTGCGCGACATGAAGATTCAAGGCGGCGAAGATGATCATCAATGTGCACGACATGCCCTGATATAATCCTAAGCGCTTCATATACAGAGAATGAGAACTGGACTTCGCGTGAAACAACCGGAATGACCGCGTCCTCCTCTCTGATTATCTCATTGTTCCTGATTGCACTTCTCATAAGGCCGATTATAGTCAAAAGCCGTGAAGCGTCTACACCAGCGGCTCTATTCTAAGTCTTGAGATAGCAATGCTCTCTCAGCCCGGCTTTCTCTATTCGTACCTAAGTATCTCTCTGGGCTTGGAGCCATTTGCCGGCCCTACAATACCATCGTCTTCCATCATCTCGATAAGGCGCGCGGCTCTATTGTAGCCTATCTTCATTCTCCTCTGAAGAAACGAAGCCGAGACCTTCTTTTGCTCATATGCAATCTCCTTTGCTCTTTCATATAGAACTTCATCGCTATCGGCATCGGAGTAAGTGCCATCTGCTCTATCAGAGCTGGATTCAGGCGCTGGCTCTTCAAAAAGATCTTCCTCAAGATAATCCGGCGAGGAGTTCTTCTTCTCGAACGAGACAATTGCATCAACTTCCTCATCGGAGAGGAAAGCGCCCTGTATACGTTCAAAGCCCATAGCAGAAGGATTCATGAAGAGCATATCGCCCTTACCAAGAAGTGCTTCAGCACCGCCTTCATCTAGGATGATTCTTGAGTTCGTTGCCGAAGAGACTGCAAATGCTATGCGAGCAGGGAAATTATTCTTGATCGTCCCTGTTATGACGTCCGCAGATGGACGCTGCGTAGCAAGCACTAGGTGGATACCGGCAGCTCTTGCCTTAGCAGCAAGGCGCGCAACATAATTCTCTATATCCTTTCCCACCACCGTCATGAGATCTGCAAACTCGTCCATAATAAGCACAATATAAGGCATGCGCTCTACGGGGATGTTTTCGCTTACGATCTTCGCGTTTAGGCCATCTATATTTCTTACACTGTATCGCGAGAGCACTTGATACCTTCTATCCATCTCATCACAGAGCCAAGCAAGAGCACGCACGACCTTCTTCGATTCTGTGATGACAGGTGTGAGAAGATGAGGTATTCCATTGTAAACGGAAAGCTCTACGACCTTAGGGTCAACCATTATAAAACGCACATCCTGCGGCGCTCTGGTATAGAGGATCGTACAGATGAACGAATTGATGCACACCGACTTTCCAGAGCCTGTCGTTCCTGCAATCAAAAGATGCGGCATCTTGGCGACATCGATCGTTACAGGCATTCCTGTTATCGTGCGGCCAAGAATCATCGGAACACGAAGCTTCTTCGAATCCGGATCCTTCTTCATCGTCTTGAGCATATCGCTGAAACCGATTACAGCGCGCTTTGCATTAGGCACTTCAATGCCGACTGCCTGCTTTCCGGGAACAGGGGCAAGAATCCTTATCGCAGCGCCTCCAAGGTTGTAGGAAATCTCATCAAAACGAGTGCGGACACGGCTAACTGGCGTACCTTCCTTTAGCTTAAGCTCATACATCGTTACAGTCGGGCCTTTTATGATGTTGTCAAGGACGACCTCTGTATGGAACTGCGCAAGGGTCTCTACAATGATATCACCCTGATCCCTTGTCATCTCATCTATCTCTGTCGAAACATCAGGGTATTCATAAAGAATAGAGGCAGATGGGGCAGTATAGCGCCTCTTGCTGCGTTTTGAGATTGCAGCATATCCCAGCTCATTACTCTGAAGACCGCCGATTCCAACAGAATAAAGCAGTTCATTCTGCTGGCTAGGCATCTCTCTTTCAGAGGTGGAGATTGGCTCTCCCTTCTTCTTCTGCGGCATTGAGAAAGGATCTATCGGCTTAGACCGTTTAAGAGGCACAGGTTCATCAAATTCTTCAACAGTAGTTGAGTAAACGTCCTCTTCCAATGCCTCTTCATCATTAATCTGCCTTGAGTTATTTGCATTTTCCGGCACAAAGCTTTTCGATGGAAAGTGCGAGACATTCGGCTTTTTTGAAAGCTCTTCAAAGATCTTATAGCGCGGATGATCAGGGGATAGCCCCGATGGCGCTATGCCTGATTTATGCTTCACCGGCTCTTTCTTCTTCTCATAACCGATAATCGGGCCGCGTTCAATCGGCGTCGGGTCATTTTCCCTTATAAGATTCTCAAGCGTTGCCTCGATAACCTCGCTCTTTTTCTGTCTTGGTTGATCTTCTTTATAATCCTCATCGTCCCATTTCTGTTCTTTGCCATCCTGCCGCTCGATGTCTTCTTTCAGCTGCTGAAAGACGCCGGCGTCAACAGAGGATTCAAAAACAGTATGGGTGTACACATCCTCATCGTTATCTTCAACGGGGAATGCATCAATGCCCTCCTCATCCTTTTCGCTACCGTTTTTCTTAACAATCGTCCTGAATGATGGAATTGATGCTATATCAGGGAACTCAAGCGGATTTGTCGGATCAACGGGCTTTTTTGCAGCTTGATTCGAAGGAGCGCCCTTTGTAGTGAAGAATTCCGGCGTCTCATCGGTATCAGAAGAACCTTTCTTCTTTTTCGATTCAGCCTTGCGAGCGTCGGCCTCGAGCTTCGCCATATACCTCTGATAGTGTTTCTGATCCTTCCGCTCTACCTTCGCAGCCTTCTTTTCGAGCTTTTTCTCCCTTTTCTCCCTCTCCTTATCGTTCTTCTTTGCCCTCTTCTCGTCATCCTTCTTTGCCTTACTCGACGATTTACTCTCCGAAGGATCCGATTTCGTCTCTTCTTCATCAGAAGCGGCTTTATTTGATGAGGAAGCTACATCATCGATGACCTTATTCGCATTCTTCTTCATCATCTTTATCTCATGGCGCCTATAGAGCTTGTCATCCAAGGATGAGAGCATTCCCCATAGCGCCATCAGCGAAATAGCTTCAAGCGCAAGACAGACAAGAATGAGCCAAGGCTCTTCCTCCGGAACATGCGACATGAGCGCTGCCGGCTCAGGGTTTCCATGTATTATATGAAAATATGCAAGGGCTGTTGCATATATGATGATGAACATAATGAACGTCACATACATGCTCGCTCTCTTCTTTCGTCTGAATATAAGCATCATAAGCGCTTCAAGGACTATAAGACCGGCAAGCGCATATGGTTCCTGCCCGGACTTAGAGAACGATGCAACATCAAATAGCTGAGCAGCATATTCGTCATAGGGGGATGGAACCATAGATTCCGTATACAAATACGCAAAAGCCCCGAAGAAAAGGCCCACCAAGAGCAGAAGGATGGCCAGAATCAGGGAGATACGATAGTTCTTAACCTTCATTCCTCTTCCAATTTCTGAGAACGCAAAGCGTCCTACTCTCATCAAGATAGGGAACACGGATGTTCTCTATCGTGGCATCGAACGAGAAGCCCTCTCCCCGAAGAACCTCAAGCTCAGAAGCCGCATTTGCACGCTGCCCCTTGTAGAAGATGCCAATACCGTCCTGAGCGAGAATATTGAGAACATCGGATGCAACATCGTATAGAGGATGAAAGGCTCTCGCCGTTACTATGCGATAGCGCGCCTTCATCTCTTTGATATCTTTCTCCGATACCTCAGCATTGCCAAGACCTGTACGGGCAATTACGCCGCGAAGGAATCCTGCCCTTCTCTTCATTCTCTCTATGAGAACGAAACTGCGATCACGCATGACAGCAGCAAGGACAATCCCCGGGAACCCCGCCCCTGAACCTAGGTCGGCAATTATATCACCGCTTTCGGTATGGCGCATGAATACCGGATAGGCGGCAGCCGAATCCAGTACATGCCTGATCAATATCTCATCGGGATCCTTATCTCCGACGAGTTTATAGACAGGATTGAACAGCAGGATTTCGTCGATGAACACCCCCAGTGTATTTATCATTCCATCGTCGAAAGGTATCCCTATTCTCTCTAGGCCGGATACCAGCAGTTCTTTATCCACGTCTGCTCCTAACAGCAACCGAAAGGATCGCGATATCAGAGACACGCACTCCGGAGATTCTCCCAGCCTGTCCCAAGGATATCGGCCTCACGGCTTTCAGCTTCTCTCTTGATTCAGAAGAGATGCCATCAACGCTATCATAATCAAAATCTGGAGGAATCTCCATATTTTCCTCACGCTTAGTCTTCTCAGCTTCGCGTTCCTGTCGCTTAAGATAGCCTGAATATCTTATATCAAGTTCAACACGATTAAGAATAGAGTCAGGATATCCCTCTAGCTCATATATTCCTAGTGCTTTTATATCACTATACGGCTCTTTGAGCTTATCATATGCGCTTTTACCATCAATATGCGAAGATCTAAGTATCGAGACAACCTTTTCTATCGTATGTTCCTTTTCCTTGAAAGCCGCTCCACGCTCCGGAGAGGCAAGCCCGATTTTCATCCCAATCGGCGTAAGGCGTTCATCTGCTGTATCATGTCGAAGGGAAAGACGGTACTCTGCACGGGATGTAAACATCCTGTACGGCTCTTTTGTCCCCTTTGTCACAAGGTCGTCGATCAACACCCCGATATAAGCCTCCGTTCTGGAAAGGACAATCCCTTTCTCCCCTTTCAGCTTCTCTGCCGCATTTATTCCTGCCATCAGGCCCTGTGCCGCAGCTTCTTCGTATCCAGATGTTCCATTTGTCTGTCCTGCAACGAATAGTGAAGGAAGAATCTTACTTTCAAGCGTTGGATAGAGATCTAACGGATCAAGATAATCATACTCAACAGCATATGCAGGTCGCATAACCTCAGCATGCTCAAGACCTTTTATTGAATGGATGAATGCATGCTGGACATCCTCTGGAAGAGAGGAAGAAAGGCCGTTAAGATACATCTCCTCGCTTCCAATCCCCTCAGGTTCAACGAAGATCTGATGACGCTCGCGATCTGGAAAACGCACGACCTTATCCTCGATTGAGGGACAGTACCTAGGCCCTTTTCCCACAATCTTTCCGCCATACAAAGGCGAACGAGATATATTCTCCCTTATGATGCTATGGGTCTTTTCATTTGTATACGTTATATAGCAAGGATATGAAGGGCGATCTATACGCTCTGTGCTGAACGAAAATGGTTCAGGCCTATCGCCTTCCTGCACTTCCATTTCATCAAGATCCAAGGAAGATAGACGCACACGCATAGGCGTTCCGGTCTTCATCCGTCCCACATGGAAGCCAAGGCGTCTGAGGTTATCGCCAAGCCCTATAGCAGCACCCTCCCCAAGTCTTCCGTAAGGAGCATCATACTCCCCGATGAAGATACGGCCATTCATGAAGGTTCCAGTTGTCAGAACAACCACCTTCGCCGACATTTTCCAGCCGCGCTCTGTAACAACGCCTATAATCTCTCCCCGCTCGATAAGGAAATCAACAACGGTATCCTGAAAGATATGCAGATGACTCTGCTTCTCAAGTGTCTCCTTTGCCAGTCTTGAGTAGGAGAATTTATCTGCCTGTGCACGGGGCGCCTGAACCGCAGGGCCGCGACGTTTGTTCAGTATCCTATACTGAATCATCGTATTATCGATCAGATGCCCCATCTCTCCGCCAAGGGCATCGACTTCCCTCACGAGATTACCTTTTGCAAGCCCTCCGATTGATGGATTGCAGCTCATACGCCCTATCGCATCAAGCGACTGCGTAATCATAAGTGTCTCAAAGCCTTCTCTTGAGAGCGCTAGAGAGGCCTCTATACCAGCATGTCCTCCACCTATTACTATCGCATCATAGTCCATATCATTTACCCAAGCAGAAAGAAGAGAAGAGGTGTTCCAGAAGATCTTCTGTCGTAACCTCTCCGGTCAGCGCTGAAAGCGAAGAGAGCGCTGCTTGAAGATACATCGCAATAACATCCTCTCCCATCTCTATAGACGCCTCTGCATCCTTCAATGCACTTACAGTTTCCTTTATAGCGATAAGCTGTCTCTCTGAATCAATTCTTGGAACAGAGACCGGCGCTTCATCTGAGCTTTTCAGCTTAACAGCAATTGCAGAGAGCACAGAAGGAAGCCCTTCACCGGTAACTGCGGAAAAAGAGAGACCTTCATCAAGCCCCGTCAGATCTCTTTTTGAGCGAACTTTGAGCACATTATCTTCTTCTGGATACTCATCTTCTTCCTCTCCATCAAGAACATAGACAATAAGATCTGCGCTCTTCATAAGCTCTTTCGATCGCTTTATCCCTTCCCTCTCGATATCTCCATCAGTATCCCTTATACCGGCTGTGTCGAAAAGACGTACAGGAATGCCCTCTATAAGCGCCTCTGTCTCGATATAATCCCTTGTCGTTCCTGCCTCGGAGGATACGATGGCTCTATTTTCCTTTAGAATCGCATTGAAAAGCGAACTCTTTCCCGCATTTGTATGACCAATAAGCACAACAGATGCGCCATGGCTATAAAGACGAGAGGATGCATAAGTGGATGCGATGAGTTCAAGCCTCTCTACTACAGAATCAATACGCTCTTTGGGGAACACCCATTCTTCCGGAATCTCATCCTCTCCATAATCAAGCTGAACCTCTACAGAAGAGAGGATATCAAGTATTTCATCCTTGGCCTTTTCCGCTTCCCTCTTGATTGAGCCTGTGAGGCGACACAGGGCGTCTTCCCCAGCTCTTTCTGTACGTGCAGAGACTATTTCCTCTACAGCTTCCGCTTCCGTTAAGTCTATGCGCCCATGCATGAAAGCCCTGTAAGTGAACTCACCTTTCTCCGCTTCCCTCATTCCGATACGTTCAAGGATACGCGAAATCCTTCGGATTATAGGAAGAGAGCCATGGCACATTATCTCGAACGCTTCCTCAGTAGTATAACCATGGCCTTTTTCATATGCGATGACCACGACTTCATCCACTCTCTCATTCCCATCCATGATGTATCCATGATTTACACGAGCTTTCAGCGATGAAGAGAAAATAGAGGAAAGAAGAGAGAGCACGCCATCGCCAGATGCGCGGATAACAGCAAGCGCCGATGGATAATAAGGCGTTGCCAATGCATAAATAGGATCATCTGTAGCGTAGTGTGCCATGGTTTGGAAGTCTACATTCTGCACGCTCTTGTTGCAACTGATTCTGCTCGATACAATCGCATCATGTTCGATTTCGAGAATGCAAGAAAGCGCTCTGAGCTTTGCAGGAATATAAGAAGATATTTTGATGATAAAGGCTACCTTGAGGTATATACCCCATCGCTCTCGCCATATCTGATACCTGAGCCAACGATAAAGGCGTTCAAAACAGAGTTCAGGAATGAGTTTACGGGGAATCTCGATCTCTATCTCATTCCATCTCCAGAGATTTTCATGAAACGTCTTCTTTCTTCCGGTTCTCCATCGATATATGAAATCTGCACATGTTTCAGAAATGCAGAGCAGCTTGGCGATATCCACAATCCAGAGTTCATGATGCTCGAATACTATACGCTGGGTTTCAATGAAAAGGATTCCATTGCTCTCACAATCGATATGATTGAAAAGACCAGAGTTGCAGATATGCCTTGGATGGAGAAGGAAAGCCTTGTTATCACAATGGCAGAAGCCATGGATAAATGGGCCGGTGTTGATATGGAAAAAGCGGAGGATCTTGATTATCTGAAAAAAGAGGCAGAACGCCTTAATCTCTCTCCTTCTTCAACAGACACATGGAATGATGTTTTCAATCGTATCTTCCTTTCTTATGTAGAGACATCAATCCCGAGAGATAGACCTGTGTATATTACAGATTATCCGAAAGGAATAAACTGTCTTGCCAAAGAATATGACGATAAGCCTTGCAGAAAACGCTGGGAGATGTATATCAACGGAATAGAAATCGCAAACTGTTACGACGAGGAAACGGACAAAGAAAAGACAAGGGAATATTTCAAAGAAGAGGGAAAGAGGCTTATAGAAGAGAGAGAAGGCACGGGAGATGCAATTCCTCCGCTTGATCCTTCATTCCCAGAGCTTTCGATACCGGCATCCTCCGGTGTTGCAATGGGTCTTGACCGGCTTCTTGCGGCAGAGCTTGGCCTGAAAAGTATCGAGCCTTTACTTTTATTCCCTCTTTCTGATATGCTTATCGGCGGCAAATCCAGATAACAGCACAAAAAGCAGAATAAAAATAGAGGTAGTTATGATTAAAGCAGGACAGATCGACAAGGGAACGGCACTACTTATCAAGGGACAGCCGTTTATCTGTATCGAGCGCGAGTTCGTAAACCCAGGCAAGGGTTCGGCTTTCGTGCGCTTAAAGCTCAAAAGCCCATCCACGGGGCAGGTCCTTTCAGAAACAATGAAGAGCCAGGACAACGCTGAGGACATCACAGTGGAGGACAAGGATCTTCAGTATCTCTACAACGACGGTGAGAATTTCTATTTCCAGAACACCGATACTTTCGATCAGGTCGAGGTATTGATGAAGTCTTACCCAGATTACGAGTACTTCATGAAGGAAGGAGAGACCTACAGAGCAACATTCTGGGAGGAGCAGGTTCTCGATATCGTAATTCCTTCGAAGATTGTATTCACAGTTGCTGAAGCTGAAGAAGCAGTCAAGGGCGATACAGTCCAAGGCGCTACAAAGTATGTAACGACAGAAACAGGACTTCGCGTCCGCGTTCCTATCTTCATCAAGCAGGGTGAGAGAATCAGGGTAAACACGGAAACCAAGGAATACCTTGAAAGGGTTAACGGTTAATACTGTTTAGAGGGCTGTTTCACGCAGCCCTTTTTCTATAAAGAATCTCAACATCTTCTGCTAATACAACAGCTGGAAGAACGCCAAGACAGGCAGCAATCGCATGGCATCAGGGGATACCATCCGCGGATACATGATACAATTGTACCTTTCGCTGGATCTGTAAGCACAAGGGAGACTTCCTTTCTAGGGACTTCGCAATCTTTCCTCTAACAGTAAGGAACTGCCTTTTTCTGCTGCAATATCTGAACACGTTTATGAACGAAACACATAATAACAAAGTTGCCATAGCTCTTGTAGATGCAATATGAAAATCCTCTCCTTGATATCGGTTCATCTGAGTTAAATATTCAAGAATCAGAAAGTGTTGATTTGATATTTTTGAAAAATTTCAAACCGATACTTTGATTTTCACGATTTTGTGTTAGAGTTTTAACCACAGAGGAATCCTAAATGGTCAATTACATTAAAAGAATTGCAGAAATAGATAAAAGACTTGCGAAGAAATCCCTCTTCCTTTTCGGCCCAAGACAGACAGGAAAGTCTTCATACATAAAGAACCAGCTCGAAGAGATAAAGCTGTCATGGACGCTTCTTGATAATGGGCTTTATCGGGATCTCTCTATGCACCCTTCCCTTCTCCGAAACACGCTGAGGGCAAAGGGAATCACCGACGGCATTGTCGTGCTCGATGAAATCCAACGACTGCCGGATCTTCTGAATGAAGTCCATATGCTCATAGAGGAGACGGACATTCATTTTCTTCTTACGGGGTCAAGCGCAAGGAAGCTTAAGAAGAAAGGCGTGAACCTTCTTGGTGGCAGAGCCGGTAGACTGGACTTCCATCCACTCGTGTGGCCTGAAATCAAGGATTTCGAAGTATCACTTGAGGAAATATACAGATCAGGGCTTATCCCTGCCGCATTCATTGATGATGACTATGAAAGTTTTCTCGCCGATTACGTAGGGCTTTATGTGAAGGAGGAGATTGAAGCCGAGAGAGAAGTGAGGAATCTTCCTCCTTTCTGGGAGTTCCTGAGAGTCGTTGCGACAGAAAGCGGAGAGATTATCAACTATGAGAATGTCGCACGGGATGTCGGGATTAGCGGAGTCAGCGTCCGTGGATGGTACAACATCCTTGTAGATACCCTCATCGGCTTCGAAGTTCCTCCTTATAGGAAGACGAAGATAAGAAAGCCAAATGCCTCAAGCAAGTTCTATCTCTTCGATGTAGGCGTCACCAGGAAACTCCAAGGGCTATCTGCCATAGAAGAAGGCACAGCGGAATTCGGAAGGTACCTCGAGAACTACATTGCCATGGAAATACGTAGCTGGCTTGATTATTCAGGCACTAAGGAAGGGCTTTCCTATTGGCATGCCCAGAGCGGGCAGGAAGTGGATTTCATCATCAAGGAGAAGGTCGCTGTCGAGGTGAAGGCGACAAGGCGCATATCTCCAAGAGACCTAAAGGGACTGAAAGCCCTTATGGAAGAAGGTCTGATGGAAAAGTACATCTTGGTATGCCGAGAGGATTATCCACAGCTCCTTGATAATGGGATCCTGATTCTGCCATACAAGGATTTCCTCTCAGCTTTGTGGGAAGGAAAAATTATCGTATAGATTTTGCATTAAAGACTTCAATCAGTGGTACATGCGCGCTAACTTCCCATGTTATAAAATGGCATCGAAAAAACCGCGTTTAAGAATGTTGAGATTTGATGGTTTTAGAGGGAAGAAACTACATATTATAGGTAATCAGATCAGAAGGAAATCCTTAAAAAAGCCCCTCCTGCCAGAAAACAGGAGGGACAAATGAAGAGAAAAATATTACCACTGTAAAAAATCGATTCCTGATAGTTTCATAAGAGCTTCGATAAAGAAGTAATCTCCATAAAGGATTCCCGTCTCCTTCTCTCCGCTATGATAGGCAACTGTGCCCTTTGTCGTGATATTATCCGTATCAACATTCCAGTCCGCGCTCTTTTCATCGATAGCCTTGAGCATCTTGAGCGCCGCATTAAGGTACACTTCCTTATCCCTGCCCTCAGAGTGCTTCGAGATTTCAATCATGCCGCAAGATGCGATAGCCGCCGCTGTCGTGTCCTCGTAGTTCGGTTCGTGCGGCTCTCTGAAATCGCAAGGGATCAAGCCAGAATCCGGAGTATTGGCAATAAAGTAGTTCGCTATTCTCTTTGCGGTGTTCAGATACTTTTCATCTCCGGTATGAAGATAGCTCAGCGTAAAGCCATAGATAGCCCAAGCTTGACCGCGCGTCCATGAAGATCCATGCGCATAGCCTTGGCCGCCATATGACTTTACTCGTTCACCCGAAACAGGGTCGAACTCCACGATATGGCAAACAGAACCATCATCTCTGACAAAGCACTCAATGGTGCGATCTGCATGTGCTCTTGCAATCTGTTCAAAACGCGGATCTTTCGTCTCCTCGCTAGCCCAGTAGAGCAGAGGAAGATTCATCATACAGTCTATAATCGCCCAGCCTCTGTTGTCCGCGCCCATTACGTTATCATTCCAAGCGCGGATGAAACGACCTGCAAGATTAAAGCGCCCAGCCATCTGGCCAGCAGCAAGAAGCGCCCTGTTCTTAGAGGCCTCATTGCCATCCTGCTTATAATGATAGACCGCTGTAAGAAGCCACTTGAATCCATTGTCATGATCAAGGCCTTCATAGCTCAGAAGATTTCTGTCTTGCTTCTCCTCAAGCTCCTCTGCTAGCTCTGCATAGAACCTGTCACCTGTGAGCTTTTCCATTTCCCACATGAGACCACCCCAGAAACCATTAGTCCACCAACTTATCCTCTCGCCATCCCTGTTATCATACTTTCCATCTGTTGTGATATAAGGGACTTTATGGGCATTGCGCTTTGCAACCTCTGCCATCTTCGACTTTATTCTTTCAAGCACTTCATCGGCGTAGTTCTTGTAATCCATCCAGGTCTCCTCAGATTAAGCCAAGCGCTTTTCCATCAATCGTCAAGACGCCATTGGAAAACGTAACTTCCGGTATTCTCGTCCAGTTCTCCGTTTTCTTTGATGCACCGACCAAAGTACCATACCACCCTTCGCCTTTCTCAATCTTTCCTTCAAGGCACGGAACCATTGTCGTGGAAGCAAGGAGATTGAGATTCGGTCTAGGCTTCGCCCAGAACGGCTTACGTCCACCTATTATATCCTTGATCATCGTAGATCCCCATGGAACGGAAATTCCGAAAAGATCCTGCTCTTCATGGAAATCGACAGTAGCTTCAAGCTCATGCTCTCTGTAACGAAGAAGACCGAATCCGCCTTCCTTCGTCACGAACTCTCTTTCGCTTACGATCTTGTGGATACGCACATGGTAATCACCTACAGGAATCAGCCATGTAGTGATAACAAGCCCATTAAAAGGCGACCACGTACTTCTGACCATCTCCTTAGTCCCTTTGATATCCTTTGATTCCCGTCTAGGCCTCCAATAGTCATCACCTTCGGAGATGTAGAGCATGCTGTCGCAGCCAGTAAATTCAAAGCCCCAGTTGCTGATTGCAACGGAAAAACCAAAATCCGCGCTGTATGCAAACTTACAGTACTTTTCCGCCAGATGATTCATCTCAAACGATGGATACTGCCCTGCTGAGAGCATCACCACATCATCATCGCTTGTACGGCACATAAGCGTACCAGGCATCTTGAGGTATGTTACCTTATCGATTTTCGGCATCGGCGCTTCTTCCGCTTTCCAGAATGGATGATTCTCTTCAAGGGCAAGAATCAAGAACGTCTTGAAAGACCAATAAGGCGAACCCGGCGCATTATATTCCTCAGCCATAAGCAATGAAGAGTATGCATAACCTATCGTCAAAAGACCCTTGCTATCGAATATCGGCTGAGAGAACCACCATCTGAGATTCCGTAAGATAATACCCTTTAGAACACCCCATGGAAGCACTTCAAGACCTGCGAACGCACAGGCTGAGAAGAAGGAGGAAACCGCAAAGCGATACGTCAGGCTTCGTCCATATGGGACACTGTTTCCCTTATCCGTGAAATAGGTGATGTATTGCTTTGCAAAAAGCTCTGCTCTCTCCTTGAAGCGATTACAGCGCTCCTTATCCTCATCTTTCTTATAAACATAGTAGATGAGTGAATAGAAATGGAAAGCAAACGGATTGTAGTTATCGAAAGGAACTGCATCATGATACCATCCGTCATCCGCATAAAGGTTTTCGAGGAAGATAAGATCCTCCTCCATCTGTTCCTTATCGCTATCAAGGCCAAGATTTTCAAGTGCAAGATTCACAAGGACACGGAAGAAATGCCAGTTGTTATCGGCAATTCCCTTTCTGTTTATCTCCCGGAGCCAAGTCACAAGATTCTCCTTCTCCTTATCCGTAAGCGGATCATAGAAGGTATCTGGCTTTAGAAGCAGGCATAGGGAAATCGCAGCCATCTCAACCATTCGCTGATCACATGGCGGCACATGTCCCCAGAATCCATCGCTCTCTGGATCCGGGCCATGCCGGAAGCCTTCGAAAAATGCAGGAAAATCGTCAAAGGTATAACCTCCCTTGTAGAGAGGCCCGATGCCCCAGAGTAGACGGCTCCAGCCTTCCATGAGGGCGACTCGGGAACTATAGTGGGCGTCGCTGTTGCCTACAAAGAGACCGCCACCTTCAAGGACAAGCTGTTCCTTGCAAGGTTTTAGCATCTCAACAAGCGCTGCTGCGACGTCATCCCTTGTCTTCAATGGATTATGGACTATCGGCAGATCAAACGCTTTCATAACTCACTCCTTTTTACTTTAGTGCATGCGACTACTTTACCGCCTGCGCCAGAAGCCATCAGCGCGTAGACTTTATCAGTACCCTTGAGCGGAAAATGAAAAGCTAATGAGAACCATTGCCATAACGGATACAAAAACTCTTTTCACTCGACACATCCTATGCGATAAAAACCGCATATTTCCTACACTCTGTCGAAAGTATACTATGGAAATCTTCGGATTTAAACTTCAAATTTTTTCGAAAAGATTCGATTTATTCCAAATTAGCGAACACGGTGTTCAAAAATATTGCTTTAGTAATCTTTTAAAGGGAGGGGCTCAGATTTCTGAAAAAAGCTTTCCAAAGCCGATTTTGCAAATCAAAGGTAGTCCGAACCTGTGTCGAATTACCTTTGAAGGCGAGAACGGCTTCTTATTTGGTTAACGCATAGCAGAGTATCCGTTCTCCGCTATTTTCATAAATAGCTGTGTTTATTCGGCCATTCCACGGTACGATGATAAAAGAATAAGGTTCCATTGAAGTGCCAACGGCATAGAAATCCGAGGGAAAGTAGTCCAGCAGTTCTTCACAAAGCTCCTTTATGTTAAAACCAATTGCAGTATATTCCGAGTCAGAGGAAGTGAGATTGAAAGCTTCGATCTCATAACGAGGATCATTGGTAATTCCACGCCCTGTGGTAATCAAAGAAAGCGTATAATCGCGATAGAGCGTATTGAACGACTCCCCTGTTACGGCCTCTATTGCACTTATCCCATTCTTGCTTGAGGCATAGACGTCCTGAAAGAAACTTTTACCAAAGCGATCCCTGATATAATGGAAGAAGAGCATCACACTTCCATAGTTGTAGTACGAATTATCAAAATCGAGAAGAGAATAATTACCTAGCGTCATGAGCGCGTAAAGGGCAAAATTACTCGCTCTTTTCCCTGCAACGCTTTCTCCTGTATAGTATTCAGCCATCATAGAAAAACCTTCATTCATCCAAGTCGGCATAAATGATGTGCTACCCTTTCTTACTGTATTGCTGAATGATACCAGATGTTGATACTCATGCATGACAGAGACCTTGGTCTGTTCAAAGTACGAATCATCGGAGAGCGTATCCGACGAAAGATAAATGATATCTGCCTCATTAGAGTATGTATATTTTTCCTTGCCAAAGAGATCAATAGATGAGACATATCCAAGCACGTCTGTTCCGAGCGGAACGAATGCAAGGATAACCCGTTCATTTCCATCTATATCTAAGTGTGTACCAAAAACAGAAGAGAACGTATCAAGCTTCTCTTCAAAGAACGCGGCTATCTCATTCATACGAGACGTTGCAGAGACAGAGGAATCGACCATAACGATGACGTTATTTGTAACACTTATACACTTGAGCGACCTATTTTTTTGATAGATGTTATCTTTTAAAAAATACACATTCTCCCACACATCGCCGGTGGAGAAATTATGAGCCACATCACCGATTGCCCGTGAAGTGATTTTGATAGCATCCTGCGGATTACCGATGGTTACCAGAGAACAAAGCGCGTTTTCACTCGCTTCTTCTAATATCCCAACCATACTAGCTGCGCTTCTGGAATCAACGCCTCGGAAATTAAAGGAACCGGAGGATGTCGATGATGTGGATCTGGGAACCGCTGTAAAAAGCGTATATTCCACCGGAGAAGAGAGAGTAGTCGATCCACCGCTTTCGATCTCAGTTACATTTGAAATACTTACAGTACTCAAATTGGAAATCGATGAATCACAACTTAATAGAGCAAGACATAAAAACAGTACGATAAATTTTTTCATTTTCCCACACAAAAAGGGCCGCCTTTCGACAGCCCCCCATTCCTCCGGATTCAGAGATCAACCCTTAGAAGCCTTGAGAGAAGACTCGAGCGTATCGAGCATTTCTGAAAGCTCCTTTGGAAGATGTGAACCGAACTTCGGATAGTGATTTGTCCTGATATCCTCAACCTCTCTGAGCCAGCCATCGACATCAACCTTGAGAAGCTCTGCCATATCAGCATCGCTGACGTCTTCTGGTCTGTCAATCGCATCAATGGTCGGCATGATACCAATCGGAGTATCAACAGTCTTTGCTGTTCCTTCGCAGCACTCGAAAATCCACTTCAGGACGCGGCTGTTATCGCCATATCCCGGCCAGATGAAGTGACCATCTGCATCCTTGCGGAACCAGTTGACGTAGAAGATCTTAGGAAGGACATCCTGTGAAGGAGCTGCCTTACCTACATCAATCCAGTGCTGGAAGTAATCGCCCATGTTATAGCCGCAGAATGGAAGCATTGCGAACGGATCACGTCTGATTGTACCAGCCTTAACGTCAAGTGTAGCAGCTGTAACCTCAGAACCAACGATAGAACCAAGGAATACACCATGATTCCAGTTGCGTGACATATGCACAAGAGGAATCGTTGAAGGTCTTCTACCGCCAAAGAGAATAGCGGAGATAGGAACACCTGCCGGATCCTCCCACTCAGGTGCGATGCATGGGCACTGGGATGCTGGCGCTGTGAATCTCGAATTTGGATGAGCAGCAGGCTTCTGCTCCTTGTTGCCCTTATCCTGAACCCACTCGTTTCCTGTCCAGTCGATAAGCTTGCCCGGTGCATCATATCCGATACCTTCCCACCAGACGTCCTTATCCTCTGTGAGAGCAACGTTCGTGAAGATTGTGTTCTTGGATGCAGCCATGAGCGCATTGTAGTTAGACTTTTCGGATGTTCCCGGAGCAACACCGAAGAAACCTGCCTCTGGGTTGATAGCATAGAGTCTGCCATCCTTACCCGGCTTCATCCATGCGATATCGTCACCGATAGTCTGAACCTGCCAGCCAGGAATCGTAGGAATAAGCATAGCAAGGTTTGTCTTACCGCAAGCGGATGGGAATGCGCCTGTTACATATCTGCTCTTACCCTCTGGGTTCGTGACCTTGAGAATGAGCATATGCTCAGCAAGCCAGCCTTCGTCACGTGCAAGCACGGAAGCAATGCGGAGAGCAAAGCACTTCTTACCCAAGAGCGCATTTCCACCGTAACCTGAACCATATGACCAGATCTCTCTTGTCTCAGGGAACTGTGCGATGTACTTGTGCTCCATCGGTGCGCATGGCCACTTGCCGTTATCGGCCTCGCCCTCTGCAAGAGGCTTACCGACAGAATGATAGCAAGGAACAAAGTAGCCGTCTGTTCCGAGAAGGTCGAGAACCTTCACGCCAACTCTTGTCATTATCATCATGTTACAGACAACATATGCGCTATCTGTAAGCTGAACACCGATCTTTGACATCGGAGAGCCAAGCGGCCCCATTGAGAAAGGAATGACGTAGAGCGTTCTGCCCTTCATAGATCCCCTGTAAAGATCTGTAAGGGTTGCTTTAAGCTCCTTTGGATCGATCCAGTTGTTAGTCGGACCGGCATCTTCCTCCTTCTCAGAAGCGATGAATGTCCTCTTCTCTACACGTGCGACGTCCGAAGGATCGGAATCGAAGAGCACGCAGTTTGGCTTCTTCTCCGGATTAAGACGAACACAAAGGCCCTCTTTCACCTGAAGCTCGATAAGCTCATCATACTGCTCCTGCGAACCATCTGCGATAACAATATCATCTGGCGTCGTAAGTGCAACAAACTCATTCACCCACTCAACTAGCTTAGGATGTTTTAAATCATTAAGTGTCATCAGAACGCTCCTTATTTATTCCGCAAAGCGGAAATCTTTCTTTCATGAGAATAAATGCTATCAAAGCTTTTGGCAAGCAGAGCATTGAAGAGACATTGTGTGTTAAAGTACACATAAACTCCTCATAGGAGAAGGAATTAACTTTCTGATTGCTCTCAAAAAGGAAAACGGATAACCTTTCAATATGTCTCAATCTATCATCTATATGATATATGGTCGGAATGCAGAGGCGATGACCAAGGCATTGCTTGATGCATATTCATTATCAACGGCAATAAGGAACAAAGACCGTATCATACTGAAACCGAATCTCGTTATCCCAGCCCGCCCAGATGATGGCGCAACTACGCATATGGGCATCATAAAGGCCGTGATTGAATATCTTATCGATTCGGGAAAAAAGAATATAACAATAGCTGAAAGCTCGTGGGTCGGAGCTTCGACTGACGCGGCATTCCGTTTAAATGGCTATCCGGAGATTGCAAAAAGGTACGGAATCACGCTTACCGACATTAAGAAATGCAGATACAGAACCGTTGAATATGATGGCCTCAAGATGGAGATTGCCGAAGATGTACTAAATGCGGACTACCTGATAAATCTACCTGTGCTTAAAGGACACTGCCAGACAAAAGTAACCTGTGCGATGAAAAACCTCAAAGGCTGCCTTTCTGATAAATCAAAACGCGAATTTCACCGACTCGGCCTCATGAGACCGATTGCTGCGCTCAACATGATACTCCGTCCATCGCTCAACATCGTTGATAGCCTCTCAGGAGATCTCGATTTCGAAGAAGGGGGAAACCCTGTCGAGACAGACAGGATGATGCTCTCAGAATCTTCCCTTGCCCTCGATATCCTAGGCTCTTCCCTTATGGGTTATAGCAAACACGATATCGGCTACATCACAAAGATGGAAGAATACCTTGGAAAGAGCCTTTTGCTTGAGGATATCGAAATAAAGGAGCTGAATAAGCCAGAGAGAGGGAGCGTTAAACCGAAGGGCACTGTGGCAAGACTCTCGCGCTATACAGATGCAGATGACGCCTGTTCTGCATGCTATGCTTCTTTAATACATGCATTGAAGCGTCTCGATGAAGAAGGACTCCTTTACAAACTGAATGGAAAGAAGATTGCCTGCGGACAGGGATGGAAAGGAAAGCATACAACCTTTGGTTCCGGCGCTTGCTGTATGAATGCAGAGCATTTTGTCAAAGGCTGCCCTCCTACAGCCTCAAACATCCTCACTATGCTAGAGGAGGCTATTAATGACTGAACTTGCGCTTCCTGCTGGAACACTGGAAGAAGCGCTCGTTGCATTCAGAGCAGGAGCTGATAGCGTCTACTTCGGCATGAAAGAGTTCTCCGCACGAAAAGGCGCCGTAAACTTCTCATTAGAGGATCTTTCAAAGATCAGAAGATATTCCAGAGAACATGGAAAGAAAATCTATGTGACCGTGAATACGCTCATAGATGACAGAACGCTTGAAAGAGCATACGAGCTATTATCGAGGATAAGCGAAATAGGCGCTGATGGAATCATAGTGCAGGATCTGGGAATTGCAAGACTCATAAAGAGGCACTTTCCCAACCTTCCACTCCATGGATCAACGCAGCTTGCAGTACATACAGTAAGCGGAGTGAGAGCAATGCAGGAACTGGGGTTTGAACGTGTCGTGCTCTCTCGGGAACTCACGCTTGAAGAGATAAGGCGAATCCGAACAGCATGCCCCGATGTAGAATTGAAAGTATTCATCCACGGAGCGATGTGCTATGGCTTCTCCGGTCTCTGCATGGCGTCCCATGAGATAACAGGACGCTCTGCCAATGAAGGCTCCTGTGCGCAGATCTGCCGAACATGGTTCAGGGATGAAAAGACTGGAAGAAAGCTTTATCCATTCTCGCTCAAGGATCTCGATGCCGGAGATCTTGTATCAGCGCTTGTTGAAATGAAAATCGATAGCCTCAAAGTCGAAGGAAGACTCAAAGGATTGGAATATGTCGATGCTGTAGCACACTATTACCGTGCAATCATCGACAACGCGGAAAAGGATTGCTATGAACGAAACGTCAAGCTTTCCTTTCAAAGAAGCGCTTCCACTGGCTATTTAGAAAAGGTAGGCCCTGGGCACAGAAATATGCTTACAGGAGTCTATACAGGTCATCAGGGAATGAGGATCGGACGTGTTATAGACCAGAGAGGAAGGAAGCTGCTTGTTGAGGCAAAGGAACGCATCAAGGGCCATGATGGACTGATGGTGCTTCTTGAAGATGATGATCTTGCCGAGCCTTTTAAGTTCTCCGCAAACATCCTCAATAACGATAGAGATAGATACATACTCCTTCTTCCAGAAGAAAAGCGAATAGAGCGAGGAGTAGAGCTCTATCTTATAAGCGATAGTTCTTACAGGATAAAGAAGCCCTCGTCTGCGCTTCCGTTATCAAAGAAAAGTATTCCATGCAGGATAGAAATCGGAAAGAAGGAGATATGCGTCAGCACTGAACAATCAGAGAAATGCTATGCGGTAACGATTGAAGACTCTGAAAATAGCGCAGAGAATGCTGTTCTCAAATGCTTCAGTGCATCAGGTGATTCACCATTCGAGCTTTTCCCGATAACCGTAGAGAACGCAGAGGGGCATTATATCAACCCAAAGGAACTGAAAGCTATCCGACGTGATTTTCTCTCAACGCTTCCGGCTCTCAAAAGCCATCATAGTCCATATACCCCGCAGTCTGAGAATATAGAGAGCGATCTCCTTCCCAATAGGCATCTTCTTGATGGAAAGTCTGTTCCATGGAACTGTGAAGGACGCTTCATCGATGGAAAGACATACTTTTCATTTCCGCCTGTGAAGTTTGAAGAAGAGGCTATCTATAAAGCGATGGAAGAGAGGGCAAAAAGCGCAATCTCTCCTGTGATTGGATTGAATAATATAGGAGATATTATCTTTGCCAAAGCGCACCCTGAATACGCCTATTTCTGCGATATATACCTTTATCTATCAAATAGAGAAGCGGCAGAGGAATTGAAAGAGATGATTCCATCGCTTCTTGGTGGTTATCTATGGGTAGAAAGGACTGAATATGAAGAGCCTTGGCCGTTTACCCCGACGCTTATCAAAGACTATAAGATGCCGCTTTTCATCTCCCGTAGCTGTTACAGGCATGATGCGCTTGGCCTTGATTGCAGAGAATGCAAACGCCATCACATCTACCCTATTGAGCAGAATGGACGGCGTTATAACGTGTATGTAGACGACTGTCTGACCGTTGTCAGATAAGGCCGAATCTCTTTACGAATGCTTCTGCATTCTGGATAGAACCGCCAGCAGCACCCTTAACGATGTTGTTGACAAGAAGTACGAAGCCGATCTTGCCATTCTTCTTCTTGAGTCTTCCTGTGTACACAACCATGCCTTTCGGTGTGCCCCAGAACGCATACTTAGGCTGTGGGAACGTAGGCTCGGAAGAATACTCGACAGGCTGAGCAGGCGTGGAAGGAAGATCGGAGGCTTCCTTGAAGTTTGCCCAAGCGTTGATGATATCGTCTATCTCTACATCCTCTTCCAGATCAAGCCATACTGCCTCAAGATGGCCGAACATGACAGGCACACGTACTGTATATGCATAGACATCCGGATTAATAGAGAGGATCTTCTTGACCTCATTCTCGATCTTCTCCTCTTCTCCATTGATGAATGGGATACAGTTATCTGTGATATCAAAAGAGGAAAGACCGGGATAACCAGCACCAGATACGCTCTGATAGCTATTTATCGTGATTGTCTTTATACCGAACTTGCGAAGCGGAGCGAGGGCCATTGCAAGACCTGTAGTAACGCAGTTTGCATTTGTCACACAGAATCCTGTCTGCGGATAGCCCTGTGTGCGAATAAGCTCTAGCTGCTCTACGTTTGTCTCAGGAATCAGAATCGGGACATCTTTGTCATAACGCATAGCCGCTGCGTTAGAGAAGACATAGAAGCCGTTTGCCCTAAGCTGGGGTTCTGCCTCACGTGCAACTGCTGCAGGAAGCGCGGAGAATACGATCTGTACCCCTTCTTCCTTCATTGCTTTGAGATTAAATTCCCTAACTTCCATATCACGGATCTGATTTGGCATTTCAAAAGGCATGACCCAATGAGCGGTCGCTGCATATTTCTGACCGACTCTAGCCGCAGATGCCGTAACATAGCTAAGTTCGAACCATGGATGATCTGAAAGCATCCACATGAAAACCTGACCAACTGCACCGGTGGCACCGATGACTGCTACTTTGAATTTCTTATCCACTTCAACAGCCCTTATTTGTTTATGTGCGAAGAGTAATGCTTTTTGAACTTCTGTTGCAAGTGCTACGCTTGATTTTCCAGCATGTTATTGCTATATTCAGCATTGCAATGGGGCCGTAGCTCATCTGGCTAGAGCGATTGAATGGCATTCAATAGGTGGGCGGTTCGATCCCGCTCGGCTCCAATGATAGGCTGTTGCATAAATCAATCGAGATTTAAGGCAACAGTTTATTTTTTCCAAGCTTACTCATAAAGCCGAATGATATGAATAATCCAAGAAACCTTCTTTTCTGCCTATCAAATATCCTAAATAGAGAAGATATGCTTTTATTCTGATATACGGGTAAAGTATGTGCAAACACATTTTATTTCGACAAAGAAACCATAACTGAGGATATATCCTTTATCGATGGCTGCATCGAGGAGGATAGTCCGTATGACACATACTACGTTTATTCGGAAGGTGGCCTTAAAACATAGATTGAGAAGATTAACTAATCACTGATATTTATTTCTCCGACTGCGTGTTCCTTGCTGATATCGATCTTTATAGAGAAAACTGGACGCCGATAAAAACGGATAAACGCCTAAAATTCACAGTCGAAATTGATCGAACAAACTAATTAGATAAATGTA
>CAZURL010000007.1:0-33933 GCA_964623005.1 uncultured Spirochaetaceae bacterium | reverse complement strand
ATAGCCAACAAAGACTGCAAGAGCAATGAAACATATCCATGCTTATCAAGCAATTACATATAGAAAAGAAAACCACTGAGATTGCTCCCAGCGGCTGATAATATCAAAAAATGGTAATTGGCTTTATCCCATTATACTTGCAAATAAACTTGAGATAAGTGTAGTAAGCGTTGATGAAGGAATGTCTTCTCCATTATATGTAGCTACCTCGAAAAGAAAATCACTGGAGAAAAAAGACAAATTCGTTATTATGACATGGATTGATTCGCCATTATATTCACTATCTATATCACAGGAAAAAAGCCAATTATCCATATCAACAACATATTGAGAGTTGGGTTTTACAACGAGACCTTCGTCTGATGTTTCATTCGACTGTACAGTATAGCTCAAAGCAGCCTCAAGACCATACTCATCAAACTTCTCTGCAATCCAATTACCAACATATGAAAGGCCTTCTTCCATAGTAAGCTCTGATGTTGACGGATTCTCATCACATGCCGTAAACGTGAATAGCATTGCAACAACTGCCAATGTTACGAAAATAGATCTTTTCATTTGTGTCTCCTATAACGATGAAAGATTAACAAAGAAATTAACATAATATGAAGAAAAAATGGAGTAGGATTTTCCTTTGATATAAAGAAATTCACACACACATAGATTCTGTGACACAACTATTTATTTGTGCGATGGTTTTTCAGAAAAAGAATGAGGCTCAGCTTGTGAACCCCATTCGAATTTTGTCTGTCCTCTCTCTTAGAAGATCGACAATGCTACAAAGAGCGCCGAGCAAAGGGACGCTGTGAGCGATACGACAGTTATCTGAGTATTGATTGAAGGCCCTGCGGTATCCTTGAACGGATCGCCTACAGTATCGCCAATAACAGCTGCCTTGTGCGCAGGACTGCCCTTTCCACCTTCATGCCCGGATTCAATATATTTCTTTGCGTTGTCCCAAAGGCCACCGGCATTGGACATAAGAAGCGCAATCAGAAGTCCCGATACAATATTTCCAAGGAGGAAGCCGCCAATAGCGGAAGGCCCTGCGATAAACCCAACAATAATCGTTGCAATGATTACAGCAACACCTGCCGGGATAAGCTCTCTCAGCGCACCTGCCGTTGCGATATCAATACACTTATCATATTCAGGATCTGCCTTACCTTCCTTGAGACCTGGAATCGTATCGAATTGCCTATGGATTTCCTTAACCATTCGCTCTGCATTTCTATCTACGCCGAGAATAAGCATTGCTGAAAAGAGCGCAGGAATCGAAGCGCCGACAAGGATTCCAAAAAATACCTTTGGATCCATGATATCAAACCCTGAGATGAGTTCCTTTCCAGCTTCCATCAACGCTGCATTTGCTTCGGACATGAATGCACCGAGAAGCGAAATAACCGTAAGACCAGCTGCGGAGATAGAAAAACCTTTTGTGACGGCCTTTACAGTATTTCCTGCGCTATCAAGTTCATCAGCGACTCTGATTGTCTCTTCCCCAAGTCCGCCCATCTCAGCTAGTCCTCTAGCGTTATCAACGATAGGGCCATAGGCATCATTAGAGATGATCATTCCTACGATTGAGAGCATACCAACAGCAGACATCGCTATGCCGAATATTGCATACCCTTCCCCGATAGGAGCGCAGACAAAATATGCAATAAGCGCAGATATAGCGATTCCAACCATTGCAGGAAGCGCAGAGACGAATCCATATGAAATACCGGACAGGATGGTAAATGCCGGGCCGGAGGCGGAGGCTTTTGCAACCTTCTGTACAATTGGCTTCGTATCATCTGTAAAGTAGTCGGTCGTTATACCGATGATCACACCAACAAGAAGACCTGTTGCGGATGCAATCCAGATTCTCCAAGAAAAGCCCTCGATGAACGCTGTTGCAAGAGCGGTAAACACAAGATAGACAGCCGTCGTAACGTATGTAGAGCTATTGAGCGCTCTTGTAGGATTTCCATCCTTTCCTACCTTTGCCGTCGCAATTCCGATTATCGAAGCAAGGAGACCGAGTATCGCATAGCAAAAGACCATTGAGATAGCCGATACGCTATTTGCAAGAGAACCTGCAATAACAAGCGCAGAGGCCATTGCGGCAACGTTTGAATCAAAAAGATCTGCGCCCATTCCTGCAACATCACCGACGTTATCACCAACATTATCGGCAATAACAGCAGGGTTACGCGGATCGTCCTCCGCAATTCCAAGCTCAACCTTTCCTGTCAGGTCAGCCGCTACATCCGCTGTCTTTGTGAAGATACCGCCACCGGCTTTTGCAAAGAGAGCAAGAGAGCTTGCGCCGAAAGAGAAGCCTAGGAGAATCGTTGCATTACCGGTAATCATCAGAACAGCCGCTACACCGAAAAGTGAGCATCCAACAACAAGAAGCCCCATTACAGCGCCGCCTCTAAAGCCGATGAGAAATGCATCCTTCAATCCATTCTGGGCTTTTTCCGCAGTGCGTCCATTAGAAAGCGTTGCAACCATGATTCCAATCTTTCCTGCAATAGCAGACAAAACTGTTCCTGCAATATAGGAAATTACCATCAGCACATTCTCCATGGCATTTCCCGTCCAGATAGGCGATGGCAGCAAAAGGAAAATGATGATAGCTACAACGAGAGCGAAGATGCCGAGAAGCTTGTATTCCCTGCGCATGAAGGTCTTAGCACCTTCTGCGATAAGATGGGAAACCTCTTCAATCCTTTTGTTTTTCACTTTCTCCTTTTTTACCCATAGATAGAGATAAAGAGCAAAAGCAAAAGCAATGACCGCAGTCAAAAACGAAAGACCATAAAAAACAGGTAGCGACAAAGTCATAAACACCGTCCTTGATTTTGTCCAGGACGTTCAGGATGCTAAACATCCTAGATACTTTTAGTCTATGCGACAGTATCAAAACGGTAAAGCGAAATTTTCCAAGCATTTTGCTCTTGAAACCGCACCAAATAAAGATAAAAGTGAGTTATATGGAAATTGAAAAAAGATTTGATGGACAATTGTTATTTAAAAAGGCTGCCCGGAAGCAGCCTCATCTTCAGTTTATTGATTCAACTTTATACCCAGCGTCAATAACAGCGCTGCGTATCTTGCTTTCATCAACGTTTCTGTCGTATTTAACACTTGCGATTCCGCTCTGGTAATCCACCTCTGCGACAACGCCATCGACTTTATCAATTGCATTCTTTACACTCTTTGCACAGTTATCGCAATGCATTCCAGAAATCCTTACTGTCATAGTGCCGATCACGGGGCCATCAAGACTCTTCTTCTTTGCCTTGACGCTGCCGCCGCTTCCACCGCAGCATGTCTTTTCCCCCTTGAATCTCTTTATGCTTGAACGAAGCGCAAAGATCAGAAGCAAAGCGACAATAAGAATTATGATAACATCAACCATTATTTCCTCCGAACCGTCTATCGCGTCTTTCCTGTATCTTCTTCTTTACCTTTCCGTAAATAAGATAGCAACACATGCCAACAACATATATTACAAGGAAAATCGCGACAAGGTAGAACATCGAGTTTCCACCATTGCTACCTGTCAACTCTTCCCTTCCTTTGCCTTTTCGATAATCTTCTCAAAGTATTGAGCTGAACATTCATTGCAACCTTTGCAGGAAGAGGACGAACAGCAGCCTGAACAGCTGCCGCTTTTCTTATTGCGATACATTCTGACAACAACGAACACACAATATGCTGCAATCAAAAGCAGTATCACTATATCTGCCATAATAGACTCCAGAAGGGCAGGTTGCCCTGCCCTTTCATTATCCTCAGACGCTTGCAGCCTGAACAGATCTCTTAGAGTAGACTTTCAGATCTTTATACGGATCAGGTCTGAACAAGAGATAAATCATGCCGACAAGCAGTATCAACGCTATTACCGTCCAGAAGCCGAACGATCCATAGAGAATCAACGAACCAATCTGATAGACCATCAGGCCTACACAGTATGCGAATATATTCTGGAAGAGGATTGCGAACCAGAACCACTTTCTTGACTGCATCTGCTGAGCCATCGTTGCAATAGCAGCAAGGCAAGGCGAATCAAGCAGGTTGAAAAGCAGGAAGCTGAATGCTGCAACTGCTGTCGGGAACCACTGCATGACAACCGATGCAACAATCACTGCATCCTCCGCATCATCCTCTGCGACATTCGCAAGGACGCCCATGGTCGAGACAATCGCTTCCTTAGCGGTGAAGCCCGAAAGGGATGCTGCAACTGGCTGCCATGAACCAAAGCCAAGCGGTGCAAAGATCGGAGCAATTGCGCCACCGATTGCGGCGAGAATACTATCAGAGCTTTCTTCAACAAGTCCGAATCCACCGTCGGTAAAACCAAATCCGGCAAGGAACCACATGACTACGCAAGCAAGGAAGAGGATCGTACCAGCCTTGACTATGAAGCCCTTGAGTCTATCCCAGACATGGAGAAGGACGGTCTTTGCAGAAGGAATGTGGTAGGAAGGAAGCTCCATTACGAAAGGAGCTGGCTTGCCACTGAAAGGCTTTGTCTTCTTGAGAATAATCGCAGAGATAAGAACAGAAGCAATACCGACAAAGTAGAGCGTAGGAGCAACCCATGCAGATGCTACATAATCTGTCGCTGCACCGGCAATAACACCTCCCATAAGTGCAATAACAGGAAGCTTTGCACCACAAGGGATGAATGTAGCGGTCATAATCGTAAGCTTTCTATCATTCTCCTGCTCAATTGTTCTCGAAGCCATGATGCCCGGGATACCGCAACCGGAGGAAATCAGAAGAGGAATGAAGCTCTTTCCGGAAAGTCCGAAGTGCCTGAATACCCTATCCATAACGAATGCGATACGAACCATGTATCCACAATCTTCAAGGATTGAGAGGAAAAGGAAGAGGATGGCCATCTGCGGCACGAAGCCAAGGACGGCAACCAGACCTCCGATAATACCATCGACAACCAGACTCATCACAAGATCACCGGCACCGATAGCCTCAAGACCTGCGGTGAATAGATCAGATATCCAGCCACCGAATGTATCGTTCGCCCAGTCTGTTACCCATGTTCCGACCGTTGTAACAGAGATGTAATAAACAACGAACATAACAAGAATGAAGATTGGGATACCAAGGATTCTGTTAGTAACGACGCGGTCAATCTTATCAGAGATCGTCATCGTCTCCTTGCCCTTCTTGACCGTTGTTGAAACTAATTTCTGAATATACTTATATCTTCCATCCGTGATGATTGACTCTGCATCATCGTCGTGGCTCTTCTCAAGAGAAGCCCTCATCTCTTCAACCTTCGCCTTCGCTTGCGAAGAAAGCGAAATCTCCGAGAGAATCTTCTCGTCATTTTCAAGAACCTTTACAGCATACCAGCGCTTTTTCTCAACGCTCACAGACGGGGGAAGCAGCTCCTTGATTTTGGAAACCGCATCCTCAACATCCTGAGGAAAGATCTCCGAAGGAAGCTTAGCCGTCTTCGCGCCAGCTGCCTTGACAGCCGTATCGATAAGCGCATCAAGGCCTGTCTTCTTCAGCGCTGAGGTAGGAACAACAGGGCAGCCAAGAACGATTGAAAGTCTCTTATCATCGATTTTGAGTCCTCTCTTCTCGATAAGGTCTGCCATATTGAGCGCAATAACAACAGGAATGCCTGTCTCAAGAAGCTGCGTCGTGAGATACAGGTTTCTTTCAATGTTAGTTGCATCGACAAGATCGATAATCACATCCGGACTATCCTTGAGAAGATGGTCACGGCTGACAACTTCCTCAAGTGTATACGGAGAAAGGGAATAGATACCAGGAAGGTCTGTGACGATGATCTCATCACCCTTTCTGCCCTTGATGCGTCCTTCCTTCTTCTCTACCGTAACGCCCGGCCAGTTACCTACATACTGGTTCGCACCGGTAAGAGCATTGAACATGGTAGTCTTGCCACAGTTTGGATTTCCGGCAAGCGCAATCTTTATACTCATGGATAACTCCTTACTTGACTATGACGCAGGCTGCGTCGTTCTTTCTAACGCTCAGTTCGTAACCACGCACTGTGATTTCGACAGGATCGCCAAGCGGAGCTACCTTGCGGATATAAAGCTCCGTACCTTTCGTAATCCCCATGTCCATTATGCGTCTTTTATACGCATTGTCCCCTTCGATCTTCTGTACCACTACGGTGCTTCCGACCTTTGCCTCTCCTAATGTCATCGGTTTTCTCCTATAAGATTACTCACACTAAAATGTGAGTAGCCATATCCTTATTTATCGCAACACGGGAATCGTAGACACTGACGATAATGTTGCCTTCGATTTCCTGCACCAAGGTAACTTTCGTCCCCGGAACAAAACCAAGATTAGCCAAGTACCTTCTCACATCTTCACTTCCACTGACTCTTTTTATTTCTGCAGTCGAACCATTGCCAATCATATTCAGCGGCACAATCACACCCTCCGGTAGCTTGATGCTATCTTAGGTTAGTTTAACCTAACCCAAGTTTGCAGTCAATAACTAGAATTGCGTCTGTTTATAAAATTTTTATATTGAATATCTCTTTGCTATCTTAAAAATTATTAGATAGAAATACTTATAATCGAACCGCGAGAGAACACAAAATTACTACAGAGTGTCCACCGATGATGAAAATTGATATATTCATTTTATGAACGAAACAAGTTTCAAAGACTTTCAGAGCATGGTTGTCCTCATTGATGCGGATAACACGCAGCTTTCAAAGCTCGAAGGCATGCTCCATGAGTTATCAACATACGGAAGAATCATAGTAAAGAAGGCATATGGCAACTGGAAGAAGCAGATTCTCTCAAAATGGGAAGAGGAGATAAAACGCCTTGCTATAAAGGCTGAGCAGCAGTTCGACTATGTTTCCGGAAAGAACACTACGGATATCGCGATGGTGATAGACGCGATGGATCTCTTGAATACAGGGCGCTATGACGCTGTTGTGCTTGTATCGAGCGACAGTGACTTCACGCCGCTTGCGGTAAGGCTGAGAGCGGATGGAATCTATGTAATCGGCGTTGGCGAGATGAAGACGCCAGAGGCATTCAGGAATGCATGCGATGACTTTATTTACCTTGAATACATCCAGTCATCGGAGCCGAAGAAGAAAATAAAGACAAGCGGAAGAAAGACAGCGAAGACAAAGAAGAGCCCCGAGGAACAGAGCGCGGAGAAGGAAGATGAGAGCGCTGGAATGGATGAGATCCACGCACTTCTGCGCATCGCCTACGGAAAGTATCAGGATGATGATGGATTTATAAACGTCAGTGCAGCTGGGACTTATATCAAACGTGTCAAACCGGAGTTCAATACCTATGCATATGGCTTTGCAAAGCTCTCGGATCTAATCAGGGCATTCCCAGAACGATATGAGATGAAAAAAGTCCCGACAAATGGCAATGCCAGTGTGATAATGTACCGTTGCCGATAATGAAAAATCCATCGACTCTTCATTGACCACACAATTTCATTGTCTTACGATTCCGATAGTTATGGAAGAAAAGGTCAATAAAAGAGTCCAACGTTCACGGGAAAGGCTCAAAGGCGCATTGACAGAGCTTTTGAAGACACAGCCTTTTGATAGGATTTCCGTAAAGGGAATCTGTGAAAAGGCTGGGATTAACCGTAGTACGTTCTATGTTCATTACTCCTGCCCTCGCGATCTGATAGACGAGCTTGAGAATGATATCCTCAGCCATCTTCCATGCGTTAGCTCAAATGACAAAGAGGACATAATCGCCTCGCTTTCCATAATGATGGAGTATATCAAGAATAACTCCTCCGTAGTCGAAGTCCTTATGAGCAAAGGCGTTTCCAGTGCATTCAGCGAGAAACTGATGACGACGGTCATGGATAGATATAAAACATTTCTCAAGATCGAGGATGATGAACTTTCGAGAAGATGCTATCTATTCTGTATCAGCGGCGTAATCGGTCTTGTATGGGATTGGATTGCAAACGGCACGAAAGCAAGCTGTTACGATATCTCATCAACAATAATCGAACTTGCTTTCCGCGTAATGGGACAGGAAAATATTATACTTCATAGCTCAATATCCTGAGCGGATAATGGCAGAAGTGCTCTTCCACTCTACTTTTTTGGAGGAAAACTCCGCTTTGAAATCAGCCTCTTCAACACCAGAAGAGGCATAGCTGTTCTTGAAGAACGAATCAAGCGCTGTATCCGTGAAAAGCCTCTCTTCCACATCCTCCGTATACGTCACAGCCGCATCTGGAAATACGTTCTTAACAGCTCTCTCAAGTTCCCTTTTTCCCCATGATGTAAGGGGATTATTCTCCGTGTAGATCGTCTTCTCCGCTTCTATAAGCTTATCCTTTATCCTATCGGAAGCAAAATCCGATAACCTTGGAGAAAGCGATGGAATAGCCTCTATAAGAGAGACCTTTCCTCCTTGCTCAAGGAAAGCTTTCATCCTATCCAGAATCTTCTTATCCTCATTCAAGCGTGAAAGTACGTTGCGTCCTGCAATAACGCCGAATTTCATGCCATCTTCTATCTTGTCAAATGCAGATAGATTATCTGAAACAATGACAAGCGGCCGCGAAAGTTCATCCAGCTCCGATGAAAAGTGATCGATGATCTCCTTCTGCTCATTTGTTCTCACAACAGCCACGGAAAGCCCCTCCGGATTCATCTTCATCAGCGGCCAGAGAAGAAGACCATGGGAGGCATTCAAAACCAGAGCATTCTCATGCCGTGCGATAAACAATCCAGAATAAAGCTTATGAGATAACGCAAGAAGATTCTCCGAGCGACCAGAGGTTGCTCTCTCTATCCATTTCTCCCTATTTCTGTCCCCAGGCGAATGCGTAAGGATTTCGGGATACAAATCCTCCGTCACAGCTTCAAGCTGCGCTTCCCTGCGTTCCATGACCTTATCTTTTATTGTGCTCTCATACCCCATTGAAGAAGGTTTATAGTAAATCTTTCCCTGCAATCCTGTCGGAAGATACTGCTGAGCAACCCAATGATCTCTATATGAATGTGGATAGAGATACCCTTCTCCATGTCCAAAGCCTTCGCTGTCCCTGCTTGGATCCTTAAGATGATTTGGAACCTCTTCAGCTCTCTCCTTCTCTACATCTGATAACGCATCGAAAAAGCCGAGCGTACTATTGCTTTTGGGGCAGGTGGAAAGATAGATAGCGGCATGTGCAAGATGAAAGCGCCCTTCTGGAAGCCCTATCCGATCGAAAGCCTCTGCATCTGCCACAGCTACTGCAACTGCATTCGGATCGGCCATTCCCACATCCTCTGCTGCAAGGATTATCATGCGTCGGAATATGAAGCGAGGATCCTCGCCGGCGCTCACCATGCGCGAAAGCCAATAGAGCGCAGCATCTGGATCGGAACCTCTGAGCGACTTTATGAATGCAGATATCACATCAAAGTGGTAGTCCCCCTCCTTGTCATAGAGAACCGCACGGCGCTGTATGGACTCCTCCGCACTCTCCTTTGATATATATATCCTTGCTCCCTCCGGTGGAGGAAACGAATCAGGGGTAGTCTCGACAGCAAGCTCAAGCGCATTGAGAAGAGAGCGAGCGTCACCTGCGGCAACAGTGACAAGATGCTCAAGCGCCCCCTCCTCAAACTCAACAGCATATTTGCCATAACCGCGCTCTCTATCTTGGATTGCAGCCTCGGCGATCTTCATCAGATTATCATCGCTCAGCTTTTTAAGCTGGAATATGCGAGAACGGGAGACAAGCGCGGCATTGACTTCAAAATATGGATTCTCGGTCGTAGCCCCGATCAATATAAAGGTTCCATTCTCAACCCAAGGCAGAAGCGCATCCTGCTGGCTTTTGTTCCAGCGATGAACTTCGTCGATAAACAGAATAGTGCGCATTCCATAGTGCGCCCGCCGCTCTTTTGCCTCGTCGATCTCGATTCGCAGTTCCTTAACGCCGGAAAGCACTGCGTTGAGCGTGGAAAAGTGGCTCTTTGTTGTATTTGCTATCACACGGGCAAGCGTTGTCTTCCCCGTACCAGGAGGCCCATAGAAAATAACCGACGAAAGCTGATCGGCTTGGATTGCACGTCGAAGCAGCCTTCCCTTTCCAAGAATATGCTCCTGACCAATATATTCATCTAACGTTCTAGGCCGCATCCTTGCAGCAAGGGGTTCATCCTTGACCGCAGACTCAAAGAGATCCACTAGTTCCTCCAGAAGATATTATAAGGCGAATCGTTTCCGGGAATCGGTCTATTTTTCAGCGAACGTTCAGCTGATGAAAGCCTTGAGAAGAGTTCATTGGTAAGCAGTGTTACAATCGTAACATCCGAAACCGGAGTCGGGGGCGGAAGGATAACATCCCCTCCTACGGTTAAGAGACGAAGATACGCTTCACGGATCATACTGAATTCGGTTTGCGCAAGCTCGAACGCCTCGTCAAGCTCATCGCGTACCTCAATGAGCGCAGCAAGGTATGCATTTCTTATCGGGCCAAACGCCTCGCTCCTTATCTTATCGGAAAAAGATGTATCGCCCTGTATAAGATCGACAGGATGGGACGCCGCGATATCCATCATCGTATCCTCTACAATAGGATAAGCAGCTGTAATGAGCGGAGAGATTATTGCACTGACAGCTCTGGAATAATCTGACGCAAAGTCATCATAAAGCGGCACATAGTCTGAATATGAAGTGAAACCGATAGGTAGACTGCTTTCAATCGCCGCAGGATCGATCGGCTGTTCGATAAGTGAATCGAGCATATCAGAAGAAAGCGCTGTGAATGCAGCATAGGTCTCTCGTTCAGTAAACACTGCTCCTCTGGTATTGCAAGAAACAGCAAGTAAAATAAGAACGAGGGCCGCTATCAAAAGCCGCCCTCTTTTGATCAAAGCTCGGTCTTCCAAAGGCCGTGAAGGTTGCAATATGCATAGATTGCGACGATATCCGAAGCACCGCAGAATTCAGCCTCAGGCTTCTCGCCGGGCTTGAGGTACTTTACAACGAACCCCTCTTTTTTCTCGGCGGCGATAAACTCTATATAATGCTCCTCAGCCATCGGATGCTCAACAGCACCGACCTTGGCAATCACTTTTTCCCCAACAACCTCTACCACTGGAACGTGCTTCTCCTTGGAAGCATCAACCGAACCGGCAGATAGAAGCTCCATCGGCTTTCCGCAGCAAGCAGGTGTGCAGCAAGCCTTTTTAACCATTAATACGATTTCGCCGCAATGGGCGCATTTATAAAATTCCATTCGTTTTCTCTCCTTGCTTAGAGAATAAACTTTCGATAGAAAAGAGACAATAATGGTTAAGGAACCATAAACTGTCGCGTAATAAGTCATTCTCAGCCGATAAGTCCCTTGCAAAGTTACAGAACGCTGCACTATAATTCTCTTTCAGGTAGAAATATGGAAGACAACGCACAGGGAAGAAGAATACGTCATTTAAGGGAGAAGCTTGGACTTTCGCTTGAGGATCTTGGAAAAGCAATCGGAACGACGCGTCAGAACATCTTCAAATATGAATCTGGCGATATAACGAATATCCCATATGACAAACTGAAAAAACTTGCAGATGCGCTTAATACAGATCCATGGGAAATCCTTGGCTGGGAGCCTCCTATGGGCGTTGTCAGCAATGATATGGTCTCTGTGCCCCTTATTTCACAGAAAATATCCGCAGGATATGGTGAAACCTTCCTCTCTGACGAGAATATAACGATGAAACGCATCACCATCCCCTTCTCCATCCTTCATGGCGTGAGCGATGCATCAACGCTTGTCAGCGCAGAGGTTAAAGGAGACAGCATGGTTGATGCGAATATCTTCCCAGGTGACTATGTATTCTTTTCAAAAGGGATGATCAAAGGCGAAGGTATTTATGTCATCGCACTCGCCGGAGACATCATGGTAAAACGTCTTTCCTTCGATCCGCTTAACAGGCGGCTTACGATTATCAGCGAAAACAAGAACTATCCTGCAAGAACCATTGACGCCGATGAATCAAATGTCAGGATTCTCGGTAAAGTTGTAGGCTGGATTCATAATGAACTTGTATAGTAACAATTGCTTTATTATGAAATTCTGATTCAATTTTTCATAAGTAATAATGTTTTAATTATAGAGATATACAATCGATTTCACATGATTTAATAGTGTTTTCATGTAATTGACTGATGATTAACTCTGTGGCAACTTCTTTCCGGTATGAAGACAGACCTAGCTAAAGTCCTGAATCCGGAACAAGCAGCTGCTGCAAGCAAGATCGACGGGCCGCTTCTGATCATTGCAGGCGCAGGTTCAGGAAAAACACGAATGATAACCTATCGCATTGCGCACATGCTTGAAGAAGGAATCGATGAGCGGAACATCCTTGCGCTCACATTCACGAACAAGGCCGCAAAGGAAATGAGCGATAGAATACGGGAACTTGTTAAAAAGCCGTTAAAGGAGCTTACAGCAACAACGTTCCATTCATTCGGGCTTGGCATTCTCAAGCAATATATCCATCATCTTGGCTACCATAATGATTTTACGCTCTATGACACAAATGATAATGAAGCGTTGATCAAGAACTGCATTGTCGCCTGCGGCTATCAGATACCGGATTACAATGTAAGGACGCTTATCTCTATCTTTAGCGACCTAAAGACTGGCAGAGCCAAAGCGGTAAATGAAGATAGTGCAATATTGCAGATATACAAAGAATGGCTGCTTACAGAGAAAGCATATAATGTCGTCGATTTCGATGACCTTATACTTCTGCCTATAAGAATATTTGAAGAAAAACCTTGGATACTTGAGAAGGTTCAAGATCGATACCGCTATATAATGGTCGACGAGTTTCAGGACACATCGCTTCTTCAATATAAGCTCGTTTCCATGATTGCTGCAAAATACAGGAATATTGCTGTGGTTGGAGATGATGACCAGTCCATATATTCATGGCGCGGTGCAAATTATGAGAATATCATACAGTTTGAGAAAGACTTTCCGGAACGCACTGAGTTCAAGCTAGAACAGAATTATCGCTCGACAGGGAATATACTTAAAGCGGCTAATGCGCTCATTGTCCACAACACAGAAAGGAAGGAAAAGAATCTCTGGACAGACGAAGAAACAGGAGCGGCAATTTCTATTAAACACCATAAAACCAGTGAAAGTGCTGCTTACTGGATCGCATCTGAAATTAGAAATGATATTGAAAACGGAATAATTCCTGGCGATATTGGTGTGTTAGTCCGAACTAATGCGCTTATAACAGAACTTGAGAACGTTTTTGCAGAGATGAATCTACAGACAAGGATCTCTGGAGGAAAGAGCTTCTTTGACAGACGTGAGATCCGAGATATGCTCTGTTATCTGAAAGTTCTTGTAAACAACCATGATGACACCAGCCTTTTGAGGATAATAAACACGCCAAGGAGAGGAATCGGTAGGTCTACAGTTGAAAAACTACGCCAAAAAGCTGATGACGAGAAAATCTCCCTTTTCGATGCACTTGAGAGAATGAGCGGAGAGAGCGGAGGGCTGTCTCAGAAAGCACGTAATTCCATAAATGCCTTTCTCGATAAGCTGAGGGAATGGAAGAAGACAGGAGAAAAAGCCCCTGAGAATATAATCGAGCGCATTGTCGAGGATACAGGGTATGAAGGAATGCTTAATGAAGAGTTTCCGGATAGTCCTAAAGCCGTTGATTACCGTATGCATGGCATCGAAATCCTTTCCTCTCGCATAATGCGATATATCAAGCAGAATGATGGGGCGACGATGAAGGATTACCTTAATGCTGTCGCTGTATTTGGTGACGAGAGTGAGGATGATGAGAAGAAGGTCAATATTATGACCATGCATGCATCTAAGGGACTTGAGTTCAGTATCGTTTATCTTGCCGGCATTGAGGATGATATCATCCCATCAAAGCGTGCGTTGGAGGAAAGTCCGAGGAATATCGATGAAGAAAGGCGCCTCTTTTATGTGGCGATAACGCGCGCAAGGAAAAAACTCGTCATCAATTACTCAGACGCGCGTATAACGCGTGAAGGCGAAAAGATGACAATCCCGTCTCGCTTTCTGGAAGAAATACCTTCGGAGCTCTTCAAGAGTGAAGAAAAGACAAAAGAAGAGACTAAACGCGATCAAGTGGCAATGCTTCGAAAACTCCTTGACCGCAATCGTCCTAAATGATTTCATGATTTTGGCTATAAGAAACACTATGTTCTGCTATGCAATAAGATGAAAATTAGAATATTATCATTGGGTTTCAATACAATTATCGTAGAGAAAACCCCATCAATTGATAGCAGATCTTATTGATCGTTATATTTCTTATAGAACTCTTTAAGCGCGAATCTGATACCTGCTGCCCATCCGAGTCCCATGCTTTCAAAAAGCGCCTCCAGCTGGCTCTTGAAAGACGGCTCAATAGAGAAGGTCGTAAGTATCTTCTTCTCTTTGCCAGAGAATACCTGCCTCGCTTTGACTTCGCTCGGGCTTTCCTTCACATCATCTCTTCCATCGGTTTTCCTTAGTGCCATTTTCTTTCCCTCATCCCTCTTTCCATATGCTATCATCAAGACTTTTTATCGCTTCAAGTGTCAGCGGCTTGAGACCTCGTCCCCTCTCTTTGAAAAGCTGAGGAGCTTTTCCTGCCTCCTGTGCTTTTCGGAAAAGCGGATCGACCGGTATACGATAAACTGTGAACCTTCCAGAAGATTCAGCCACATTGAAGATATCTCGATGCTGCTTGATGCGCCCATCATAAGAATTAATGATTATCCTTGTATGTACGACATTCGATCTCATATTCTTCCTGAGCCGCTCTAGCTCATCGATGAATATCTCTAAACCATCAAGGCTGAATACTTCCGGTGTCATTGGTGTGATTATCTCATCGCTAGCAATGAGTGCGGAACGCTCTAGGCGCCCAAGTCCGGGGGAGAGATCAAGCACTATGTGGCCGAAGTCCCCGCTTACATCCTTCACAAGATCCTGAAGGACAAAAGGTTCCTCGCTGAGTTTTGTCTCGCTATAGCTTTTGAGTGTGCCGCCTATCCCAAAGGTCGGGAGAATAAACAGGTTATCCACATCGGGGCAAGGTAGTATAGCATCCTTGACATAGCATTTTCCCTGAAGAACGTCAGAGAGTTCGAATTTAGGCGTCCTCTTCAGGAACCAAGAAGAGAGATTGCCCTGAGGATCGGAATCAATGAGCAGTGTTCTCGTGCCATTGAGAGCGGACTGACATGCAAGCGTGCCAGAAATGGTGGTTTTCCCCACTCCGCCCTTTTGCAGATATAAGGCAATCGTCTTTGACATCCATCCTCCAAAACTTGTACGCATTATATTCTATCAGGGACTTTACTACAATCACGAAAATGTTAGTATCCAAAAAATACGCTATCAAACCAAAGCATATTATACCGATAAATATTTATATAGTTAATGTATAACAATTGATAAGAACCAGCAGTGAAATTTTAAAATGGTATTGTTATTTAATATTCTAAAATCAGAATATTAATCTATGCTATATTATATAGTGAAACCCCGTCTCGTTCATGATAGAATCAAGTTATGAGAATCATTGGATGGAATGTCAACGGCATAAGAAGCTGCATCAAGAAGGGCCTTTTTGAGTTTGCACTGAAAGAAAGCCCGGAAATTCTTGCTCTACAGGAAGTAAAAGGCTCAGAAGATACGGCTTCGATAACAATAGATGGATACAAGAGCATATATAATCTTGCGGAGAAGAAAGGCTATAGCGGAACCGCTGTCTTCTACAAGGAAGAACCTCTCGATATTTCCATCGGACTGGAAGAAGACGAGTTCAACCATGAAGGAAGAGTGATAACACTGGAATATCCTCATTTCTATTTCATCAATACCTATGTTCCGAATAGTCAGGAGGAATTGAAACGTATTGATTTCCGCCTCCGCTTTGATGAAGCATTGAGGCGGCATATCATGGCGCTACGAACGAAGAAAGGCGTCATTGCAACAGGGGACTTCAATGTTGCAATCAAACCCATCGATCTGAAGAATCCGAAAGCAAACGAAGGACACGCAGGTTACTCAATCCAAGAGAGGGAGAGTTTTCAAAAGCTTCTCGATACAGGAATGATCGATTCATTCCGCTATTACTATCCGGAGCTTGAGGGTGCATACTCTTGGTGGTCTTATATGTTCAAAGCCCGTGAACGGAATGCCGGCTGGCGTATTGATTATTTCCTGATTTCCGAGGAGATTAGCGATTTGATGACCGGAGCTGGCATCTATTCAGAAATACTCGGCTCCGATCATGCGCCGGTGTATATTGATCTTATTTGAGAAGATATGAAGGTATTTCGCCACGTGAGTAGAGGATCTTCCTCTGCTGCGTGTCGAGTATCTTCTTGCACATCCTGATTGACTCGGGCGTGACCTCCACCAGCTCATCGTCCTTAATAAATTGGATCGCCTGCTCAAGCGTCGGCTTCGCAACCGGTACAAGCGTCACCGCTTCATCATGTCCGGAGGCTCGTAAATTGGTAAGCTTCTTCGTACGCGTCGGATTAAGCATCAAATCCCCCTCTCTATTGCGCTCCCCGACCACTTCTCCTTCATATACCGGATCACCCGGAACAATGAAAAAGCGACCTCTATCCTGAAGCTCCCATAGACCATATGCCACAGCATTACCGGCTCTATCGGAGATAAGGGAACCAGAGAGACGATCAGGGAAGTCTCCACGGTAGGTATCATAGCCCTTTAGATAGCTATTCATGATGCCAAAGCCCTTTGTATCGGTCAAAAATTCATCCCTGAATCCAATAAGGCCGCGAGAAGGAACCTCAAAACGCATTTTCACCCTATTCCCTGCTGTATATGAGATATCGCTCATGATTGCCTTTCGCTTTCCAAGCTTTTCCATAACGGTACCGGAAAATTCCTCGGGACAATCCACAAGAAGCATTTCAATAGGTTCTGTCTTATTGCCATTCTCATCTTTCTTGAAGATTACATGCGGCCTTCCAACGCAGAACTCGAAGCCTTCCCTTCTCATCTCCTCTGCGATAATAGCCATCTGAAACTCGCCTCTGCCTTTTACAGTAAACGTATCGTCAGGATTCTTCTCGATTCTGATCGATACATTGCGAAGCGCCTCTTTCTCAAGCCGCTCCCAGATCTTAGCGCTTGTGACAGCCTTTCCCTCTCGCCCTGCAAGCGGTGAGATATTCTTCGAGAAGAGCATTGAAACCGTCGGCTCATCGACCTCGATCCTAGGAAGAGCCTTTATCTCATCTTTCGTACAGATCGTATCCCCGATTGAAACATCATTAACACCGGCAAGAACGATGATATCGCCAGGCTCTGCTTTCGGCACATCGGAAAAAGCCGGGCCATTATATGCCTGGATACGTGTTACGCGAAGCGGTTCAGTCCTATCCTCTTTGACGCAGACAAGGGAATCATTTGTAACAGCAGAGCCATTCATTACCTTTCCAATCGCCAAGCGTCCAAGGAAGTCTGAATATGTAAGATCGGAAACAAGCATCTGGAACGGCTCTTCATCATCATAAACCGGTGCAGGGATATCAGAAAGGATTGCATCCAGAAGCGAATGCATGTTCTCTTCAATTGAATCAAGCGTGCGTCCGCAACGACCGTCCCTGCCGTTTGCATAGAACACAGGAACTTCAAGCATCCGCTCATCCGGAGAAAGCTCAAGAAGGAGGTCATACACTTCATTAAGCACATCCTCTGCTCTTGCATCTGCTCGATCGATCTTGTTTATGACAACTATTATCGGCAGGTTCTTATGAAGCGCCTTTTCCAGCACGAACCGCGTCTGAGGCAGCGGCCCTTCCGCAGCGTCGACAAGGAGCACAGCCCCATCAACCATGCTCAGACCTCGCTCAACCTCTCCGCCGAAATCCGCATGTCCCGGAGTATCTATGATATTTATCTTTACGCCATTCCAAGAAATAGCGCAGTTCTTTGCGCTTATTGTAATGCCACGCTCTCTTTCGATTGCGCCGCTATCCATAATCCTCTCGCCATCCATGCCCTTGCCAGCAAGTCCGCTCTGATGGAAAAGCGCGTCCACGAGTGTTGTCTTGCCATGGTCGACATGAGCAATGATAGCAATATTCCTTATACTCTCATTCCTGACAATCATACCGGAGAGAATATACAGTAAATGTTTCTTTTCTGCTATATCTTCAACAAGATTTCCTTTGAATATAACGCGTTAAGAAACGAATATAAAAATCATACCATGCCGTCCGTAATTATCGGCGGATTCTCTGAATCAAGGCCGGTAAGATAGTAAAGCACATAGCAGTTCTGGAACATCGTCATCTTTTCCGTATATAGAGATATCTCATCGGAAATCAGCGACAGCCTAGCTTGAAGAACATCGCTCTCACCAAAGGATCCCAGTGCTTTTTTCATCTCTGCATCCTCGACCTTAGCCCGGCCATTTTCCACCTTTATCTCTTGATACTCCATCTTCGTCCGGGAAAGATCGATCGCGGAATATGCATTGACAACAGCAGTAGAGAGCGAGTCAACAGCCGCATCGTAATCGGCGTCGCTTGCTCGCATCTGGCTTTTCAGGCGATTTACCTGATTGAGCGCCTTTCCGCCATCCCAGAGCGTTGTAGTGAATGCAAGCGCAATCGATACAAACCAGTCATCCTTTTCCGACCAGTTCTTCTCTATAAAGGGGAATCGTGAACCACCATAGCCTGCTCTTACATTCAAGCCTATATCAGGAACACCATACATCGAGGCATTTGCAATCTTCTTGCCATACTCAAGCGCCTCTTTCGATTTCCCGATCATCTGAAGCGAAGGCGAGGATGGCGATGTTGCAAGGCTTATGAGGCTATCGAGGGAATAGTTCATTATCGTATCGACTTCACATTCATCCGGAACATATGAGATATCCTCCCACGTCAGTCCATCAAGTCCTGTAATGGTGCGGACTGACTGTATGAGATTCTCCCTCTTTCCATCGATCTCTTTCTTTGCTATCTCGGCCTCTTTTGCCTCTATCTCTGCATCAAGGATATCACTACGAAGGAGAGCTCCCTCTTCCTCACCAGCACGTACAAGTTCTAAAAGCGATTGGGATTCCCTTATCGTTTCATCAAGAAGCGAGTCCATTAAATCCATGTAGTAAAGCGCAGTAAGACGGGCCTTGAGTTCAGCGACAAGCTGCTTTTCCAAATCAGAGCGCTGCATGGATCTTGCTGCGGCAACCGCCTTATAGAGCTTAACGGAATTTGTTATCTTTCCCCAAGTTACAATCGGCTGAGTAAATGATATCGCAGCGCCGTAGAAAGTAGATTCCAGTCCATCATAAACCGTCAAGTCAGTGCTCAACGGCAAACCAAGATCGGCGGTGTTAATCACAATGGGATCAATAAGTGGATTCGGCATATATATCCCCATCAGCGATAGATCTATCGTAGGATAGTACGCCGCCTCCGCATCTTTGACATCGAGATTGCTCTGCACCACACTCTCGTCTGCTTTCCTTATATCGGTATTATTTACGACCATCGCTCCGATGAGCGCATCGAGCGTGTACTCCCCTTCGGCTGAGAGCGGCAGAAAGAGCAAGAGAAGTATGAGGATTGTTCCTATTCTTTTCATACATCCCCCTAAAAAAGATAAACTGTCTTTGGCGCTAGTGAGAAGAAACTTACGATCGCGCCATCAGTTACGGTTTTTCCATCATTTACTGTAAGCAAATAGAATGCTTCCATATCCTTTCCGAATGCAGAGTTATTTGTCTCCCAGATAAGACCAAAAGGGGCTGTTGCAGCATTCAAATAAGCTATGAAGACATATGAAAAGACTGCAAATAAAACAAGCGAAATCTGCTTTATCCCTCTCATAACTCCTCCTTTTTCCAATCTGGGAAAGCCTTCCTTAATTTGTGTCGTTCCAAAAGGAAATAGAACACAGGCATCAAGAACAATGTGATAAATGTCGATGTGGTAAGGCCACCCATGATAACCTGCCCAAGCGGCGCATAGATCTCTGCGCCCTCTCCGGTCGCGATAGCCATAGGCACAACACCGAGTATGGTTGTAAGCGTGCTCATGAGAATAGGACGAAGCCTTGATGCCGTTCCATCCTGAACATTCTGCTTGAGCATCCTCATCTCCTCTTTATACGGCACAAGTCCTATGAGATTGGTATCTTCATCAAATATGATCGAAGCCTCGTTCAGATACTTCTTCCTCGAAGCCTCTTCAAGCTGATTGATATAGTCAACCATTATGATTCCATTATTAACCAGCATACCTGCAAGCGATACGATTCCAAGGATTGCAATCATTGAGAGCGTTGAACCGAAAACAGCAAGCGAGAGCACAACGCCGATTATGCAGAACGGCGTGAGAAGCATAATCAGAAGCGGCTGATCAAATCGCTCGTAAATCAGGACAATGACCATGTAAACAAGGAAGAGTGCTATTAAAAGCGCCCTGAAAATCGGAGGGAAGGATTCTTCTAGCATCGAGCCAAGTCCTCCTGTCTCCGTAGAGACGCCCTGAGGAAGCGGATTCTCCCTCAGATACTCCTCAACACGCCTTGTTATACCCATTGTAGACTCGCTTGTAAGCTGTGCGCTTACAGTCATTGTCAACGATCGATTAGAATGATCTATCTGCGAAAGGCTTCTCTCATTCACAAGCTCCGCAAGCTCGTTCATCGTCACGGCATTTCCCATCTGCGTATAGAGCTTGATTGAATCCAGCATCTCCTCGCCTACCTGCCGCGTTGCAATATCTGAAGAAAGATGTATGTTATAGCGACCGCCATCACCTCCTGAATAAGTGCCGACATCCATGCCATTAAAGAGGATCGCACTCGTCATTGCCGCTTCATAATCGGAGATTCCAAGCGATGAAAGATACTCATAGGATGCATCGATGATCGATGTCTGGGCGTCATAGGAAGAGCTGACAGAAGCAGAGAGAACTTCCGGATCGGAAAGAAGGAAGTCCTCGATTCGCAACGCTGTCTCATAGAGCACTTCGTTATCATTCCCCACGAGCGTCAGGCCGTATCCACCGCCACCGGATATGTACCCGACAAGGTAATCATAACCGCCGTTCTTGACGCTTACCGTGGCGTCAGGTATCTCTGCGCTTATGAGGTATTGCATCTCGGAGATTATCTCATGAACGTCTCTATCGCGCTCTGCAACAGGAACAAGGACTGCATGTATACCCCCCTGATTGCGCGAAGAAGAGAAGGTAAAGACATCGGTAGATTTTCCGGAGTAGACGATATCCGTATCGAGTTCCGGCACATTGTCTAATAGAATCTTCTCTACCTTGTCCATGCTTTTACGAGTATCAGAGAGCGTATAGTAATAAGGGAACTCTACATTGATGTAGAAATCACTGTTATCTGTAGACGGAATGAATGAGATACTGAACTGCGAGAGCGCATAGACAGAGAGTATTGCAACAAAAACAGCAATCGTTATGACAAACGGCGAATGATTGAGAGCCGCGCCGAGCGCGCTGCGGTACCCCTGTTCGATTTTATTTATGCCGCGCATCAGGAAGTTATCGCGAGCGACTCTCCTTCCATCATCCTTGAGTATTTTGCTGAGGATGAACGGAACGAAGATTATCGCAACGAAGAGGGATGAAAGGATTGCGAACATCAGCGTCACCGCAACATCCCTGAGGATATCTCCGATAAGGCCGCTGATCAAAGCAATCGGTATGAATACGACAACTGTCGTTAAATTCGAACCGATGACAGACTTATCGACGATATCTGTACCGCGATAGATAGACTCACGTGCACTGTACAGCGCTTTGCCATCCTTCTCTGACTGGTAGAATCTATAAACCTGATCAAGAACAACTATAGAAGCATCGACAATAGAGCCAAGCGCAACGACTATACCGGATATCGACATGAGGTTTATCGTTATTCCCGCAAGCTTCATTATGATGAACGTGAAGAAACAGGAGAGCGGAATCGATAATCCTATTGCAAGCGTTGCCTTTACATCGCTGAGGAAGATAAAGATGATAAGTATAGCGATTATGATCCCCATCACACCGGACTCGATGACATTGCCGAGGGAAGCCGAGACAAGTTTGCTGTCATCGCTGATCATATGGTAGCTTATAGCGCCGCCCGTGCTTCTCACCATATCCTCAAGGATGTCCTTGATTGCATTTGTGATGGTTATCGTATTGCCATCAGTACGCTTTGAAACCTGTACCTCGATAACGCTCTTTCCACCGCTTGTTATGTAGTAATCCTCTTCTGGATATGCAAATGAGATATCCGCAACATCGGAAAGCCTTATAATCGTACCATTTTCATCAGCTCCCACAGGAAGGTTCTCTATATCCGAGATATTTGAATAGGAACCATCGAACCTCAGATCGATAGCGTTCGTATCGGATTCAACCGACCCGAGAGGCATCGATATATTCGAGAACGAAAGTATCTGATAGACCGTGGTCGGAGAGATCTTTCTGGCATTCAGATCATCCATTCGGAGCTTTATATTTATCTCCGGCTCATATGATCCATTGATAGATATCGTTGAAACACCCTCGATCCGCGTAAGCTGCGGCCGCAGTTCATCGATCACATAGGAAGAGAGCGCACCTATATCCTCACCGCCTTCGATCATGAAGGAGGCGACAGGCAGCATAGTTGCACCGCCTACAATCGCGGAAGGTTCTCCGGAAAGCCCATCAGGAAGAGAGGACGAAAGCTGTGAGATCCTGTTTCTCACTTCATCCAGCTGGTCATTCGGATCTACGCCATCGCGGAAGGTTATCGTCACAACGCCGACGCTATTCATAGACTGGGAGGACATGCTCTTGAAATCGGGAAGCGTGACAAAATCATCTTCAAGGATATCGATGACCTCCGCCTCGATATCCTCCGCAGATGCCCCAGGATATACCGCTATAACAAAGATCTGCGGAATTTCCAGATTCGGGATGAACTCCATGTTCATCGAGGTTATCGAGAAAACGCCGAACAAAATGAGCGCTAAGAGTATCATCATAAGCACCGCAGGGTGCTGTACGGAGTATCGGCTTATCTTCATTCAAGTCCCCCGACGACCGAGACCGGCATTCCGGATACGATTCCGTCCAGACCTCTCGAAATAAAGAGCATGGATGCATATTCATCCGGGATTTCGAACCAAGAGCCCTCCTCAAGACCTTTCTCTAAATTGATATACACAGCGCTGTCCCCACTTTCAGAGAGCGCATATACACTGCCATCGGCCATAGATACATAGGAAGGAAGCGCATAGCATTCACGCTCGTCCAAGACTAACGAGATATGCACGAACATTCCGGGGGTGAATGCGGAGGGAGAATCAAGATGAACCTTCATAGCAAAAGTCTTCGACGTCGGATCGATGTATGGAGAGACAGACACGATCTCCGCTTCGCTCTCTCCGCCAAGGCCACTCGTAACAATTACCTTGATATCCTCAAGTTTTTCCCGTATGCGATTGAAGTAGCGTTCACCGACCTTTACGTTCACAACAAGATCGTCAAGATCTGCAATGATCGCAAGCGGCGACTGGGTGGAAGCGATACTGCCTGAAGACGATGAAGCAATCAAGACTGTGCCAGAGATAGGAGAGGTAAGCGTTGCATAGGAAAGCTGTAGTTCTGCCAGCTCTAACTGCGCTTTAGCCGCAGCAAGCTGAGCTTTAAGCATCTCATAGTCCTGCTCTGTCGCAGCTCCCCTCTCATAGAGCGATTCAACGCGTTTGAAGGAACTTTCTACACCAAGATAAGCAGCCTCCGCCTGTGCCCTTTGCAGTTCATACGGCTCCTTGTCGATTTCAGCGATTACTTCGTCTTTCTCAACATAGTCCCCTGCTTTTATCAGGTATTCCTCGATTGTTCCGCTCACAAACGGAACCACAGGAATCATCGCATCCGCCTCGATATACCCAGTAAGCTCAATCGTATCCCGAAGCGTGCGCCGCTCTGGCCGCATTACCTCTACAGGCCTCGTCGGCGCTATATATGCCTCTGTCGCTCGGGTATTGAAGAAAGCAACAAGCGCTAGAGCGACAACAATAAATATGATAATCAGTACGATGTATTTGATGATTCCCCGTTTTTTCTGCATCACTACCCTTCCTAATATCTGAAAGATAATACCGAGCGTGGTAAAGTGCATCGACATTTTCCATCACCCTGTCCATTTTGCGGATTAATCAAACAAATTGTATACTTTTTGTCGGAAAACGCAAATTCGTATAAATTGTGTATTGCAAAAAATGTTCAATTGGTGGCAAGAAGCAAAACATTCACAGAAAAGTGCAGTTATGATATCATCCCCGCATGTCCATCTATGAAGATACGCTGAAAAAGCAGAAGGAATATCTGAGAACAGGAGAAACACTCAGCATCATATTCAGAAAGGAAATGCTGAATAAGCTGAAAAGTGCGCTCAAGGCACATGAGGATGAGATCATAAAGGCGCTCGGAGAGGATCTGGGAAAGAGCGATTTCGAAGCCTATGCGACGGAGATCGGAATTGTATATGGAGAGATCGGATACCTTCTCAAGCATATCGATAGATTTTCCAGAAAGAAACGCGTTGCCTCGCCTATAACGATATTCAAGGCATCTTCCTATACAATCACAGAACCGATGGGAAATGTCCTCATAATGTCGCCTTGGAACTATCCTCTGCAACTTACGATGGTACCGCTTGCAGGTGCAATAGCAGGGGGGAATACCGCAATTGTAAAACCCTCTCGCTACTCTAAATCAACCTCTTCGCTGATGAGGAAAATCATAAGCGAAACATTCCCGGAAAAATATATTGCGGCATTTGAAGGCGGACATGAGACAAATCAGGCGCTCCTTGACCTTAAGTATGATCTGATCTTCTTCACCGGAAGTCCCGGCGTAGGACGCATTGTTGCAGAGAAAGCGGCAGAGACACTGACGCCGGTGGTGCTTGAACTTGGCGGCAAAAGCCCAGTGTTCGTAGACAGTACCGCTGACCTGAAACTTACTGCACGCCGCCTTGCATGGGGGAAATTCATAAATGCTGGACAGACCTGCGTAGGGCCTGATTATGTGCTTGCAGATAAATCGATTGTCGATGAGCTTATAAGGCAGTTCAAGAGAGAGACGGAGAAGATGTTCACTTCAACACCCCTCTCATCTCCCGATCTTCCTCATATCATAAATGAGAAGCATTTTAATAGAATCAATAGACTTATTGATGAAAGCAAGGTGGTTATGGGAGGACGTTCAGATAGTACTTCGCTGAAAATCGAACCGACGCTTCTATATCCGGCAAACGAAAATGATAAAGCCATGCAGGAAGAAATCTTCGGCCCTGTGCTTCCTATACTCACCTATGACAGTATCGATGAAGCTATTGATTTCGTAAGAAAACGCGAAAAGCCGCTTGCCCTCTATATCTTCTCAAAGGACAAGAGGACGATAGAGAAAATACACGCGCTATGCTCCTTTGGAAGCGGATGCATCAATGATGCGATAATCCAGCTTTCAAATCCACGTCTTCCATTCGGAGGCATCGGCAATTCTGGTATGGGAAGCTATCACGGGAAAAAGAGCCTTGAGACCTTCACCCACAGAAAATCGATTATAAACGAAGCGCTTTGGATCGATCTTCCTGTCAGATACGCGCCCTTCAAGAATAAGATAAAGCTTTTGAGACTATTGATGAGATGATTGGAAAGCATTGGGTTCTAGAGGCGATGAAGAGTATCGTTGTCGGCGCTGTAACAGGTGTTTTCATGATGCTCTTTGCCAATACGGTCGCATTTCTAGGTGATCTTAATGAAAAATGGCCATACCTCGTGCTCCTTCTGCCTTTCGGAGCGCTTTTAACAGCAGGAATCTATAAGCGCTTTGGCGAGTCATACAGAGCAATCACAGCAGTTGCAATCGACTACATCCACGATGGGGAGGAGATCGAGGCCGGACACGATAGCCATATGCCCTCGATGAAGATCAGTCCGATGATGGGATGTGTCGCTTTCCTCTCTGCGGCTATTGCGCACTTTTCCGGGGCATCTGTGGGGAAAGAAGGCGCAGGCGTACAGATCGGGCTTTCGATCGGAGAGTTAGGGTACAGAATTGACAAACGCTTCTCTAAAGATCGTCAGCCTGGGGACTACTACCTAATGGCAGGCGCGAGCGCTGCATTCGGGGCGCTTTTTTCCGCACCTGTTGCTGGAACTATCTTCGGCATGACCTTCGCCTCCCCTGATATTATCCGTCTTACAGTGCTCCTTCCCTGCCTGCTCTCATCATTCTCCGCTGTATTTGTCTCTCAGCTTGTTGGGATACATGGGATAAAGATGCCGGAGGTATCGCCAATGCCAGTCAATGGAGAGACGGTGGCCGCTACCGTGCTTTTAGCCGTTCTCATAGGTCTTTCAGCGCGTCTTTTTGTCTTTCTCCTTGAACGCTTTAAGGATGAAATGGGAAAGCGTTTTGAGAATCCAACGATGCGTGTCGTTGTTCCCTCAACGCTTGCAGCTGTCATTTTTCTAGCAACCTATATAATCACAGGGCGTGATGACTATAATGGCCTCTCGCTCACGCTTTTATATGATTCAATCAATGGAAATGGCGTCCCGATGGTCTCTTTTCTTATAAAAGCCATACTTGTATTTCTCTCCATTGCAGCTGGCTTTGTCGGAGGCGAAGTTGTCCCCCTTCTCGTTACCGGAGGAACCTTCGGCTATGCCTTTGGCACCCTTTTCTCACTTAACGCGGCGCCCTTTGCCGTATTTGGCGCTATAGGCATGCTTTCAGGAGGGACGAATCTTCCGCTTGTATGCTTTGCGCTGGGACTCGAGCTTTTTGGGTATAACGAACCCATGCTACTATTTTTAGCAATAAGCATCTCTTTCATCGCTTCTGGGAAAAAGAGCATTTATCAACATCAGAGAAACGCATTGAGAAGACGGCTCAAGAGCAATCCATCCATGAAGTAAGCATTTCCCCTCTCTTGAGGCCAAGAGAGGACTGGAGACTGACCGACGCCTCGTTTGAGAGATAGACATTGCAGTATGCTATGCGGCCTTCATCAAGAGCTTTATCGATAAGAAAGCATTCGAGAATGCGCCCAAAACCTCTACGCCTGTATTCAGGAAGAATCTCAAGCATCCCCATCGCACCCTCGCTATGGTAGCCGGAAAATCCTGCGAGTTCTCCGTCTGCAAAGAGTCCCCAGAGCTTTCCGCTCCGGATTCTATCCTCCGCATATTCTCTTTCATCGTAGTATAGCGACGCAACGATATCGAGAGAATCCAAGGTCAGGGGTTTTATCGCGGAATAGTCGAGATTGAAGCGCTTTCCTGCATAGCTATAGAGATAGCACTTCTCATGGCATGAATAACCTTTTCCTTTCAGATAAAGCGAAAGATCATCGCCATGGGAGACAAGCAGTCTATATGTCAGATATGGATCGATCCATGAAAAATCATCGGAGAAAGATACGGCAAAGAGCGCATTTGAAGGATTGAGTACAGCGCAACCCTCTTCATCGCCTTTCAAAATCGTAGATCCCTCCATTCTCAGCGTATCGATGATATCGCAAAGGGAAAGATAGTCCATATTTCCAAGGAAGTTTATAAGCTCTTCTCTTTCCATAAGCTCTAATATATGACACTCAACGCCTTTTGTGCTATGTTTACACCGCTATGGATGATAAGAGCATACGCAACATAGGCATCATGGCGCATATCGATGCCGGCAAAACGACAACGACGGAAAGAATCCTGTACTATACAGGCGAGAACCACAGGATCGGTGAGGTCGATAACGGTGAAGCAACGATGGACTGGATGCAGCAGGAGCAGGATCGCGGTATTACGATCACAAGCGCTGCTACTACCTGCTATTGGGAAAATCACCAGATAAATATCATAGATACACCGGGACATGTTGACTTCACAGCAGAGGTTGAACGCTCGCTCAGAGTCCTCGATGGCGCCGTAGGCATCTTCTGCGCTGTCGGAGGCGTCGAACCACAGACAGAGACTGTATGGCGACAGGCCGATAAGTACTCCATTCCACGTATCGCCTTTGTCAATAAGATGGACAGACTCGGCGCAGATTTCTTCAGCGTCCTTGAGGAAATGGAGAAAAAGCTCTCTGAACATCCTGTGCCGCTTTTTCTGCCTGTTGGTTCTGAAAGCACGTTCTCAGGAATCATCGACCTTGTGAAGATGGAATACCTTGTATTCAGCCAGGAGGATGATGGCAAGACGATTACCCGTAGCGAGATTCCTCAATCAGAGAAGGAGAAAGCGGAAGAATGGCGGGAAAAGCTCATAGACAGCGCCGCATCATTTTCCGATGAGATCATGGAGCTTTATTTTGCCGGTGAGGATATTCCATCCGAGATGATAATCACAGCGCTTAGAAAGGCAACGCTTGAACGGACATGCCTGCCTGTATTCGTGGGATCTTCGCTGAAGAATATCGGGGTGCAGACACTTCTGGATGGCATTGTCGCATTGCTTCCCTCTCCGCTCGATACGCCGCCTGTTGAGGTCATCAATGCCAAAAATGGAAAAAGCGAAGAACTTAGGCATAATCAGAATGGCCCGCTTGAGGCGCTTATCTTCAAGATTCAGGTGGATCCACAGGCTGGCCCTATGTGCTTTGTGCGCGTCTACTCCGGCGTGCTCAAGAAGGGTATTGCTATCTACAATATAACAAAGGGAAAGAAGGAGCGGATCAACAGGCTTCTTCGTATGCATGCAGATAGAAGCGAGGATCTTACAGAGCTCAAAGCCGGAGATATCGGGGTGATAATCGGTTTCAGGATGGCTCAGACGGGAGACACAATCGGACAGGAGAACCATCCATTCCTTCTTGAGAATATGCAATTCCCTACTCCGGTTATATCCATAGCGATAGAACCAAAGAGCGCAGCGGAGCAGGATAAGCTCAGAAAAGCCCTTGAAACACTTGCAATGGAGGATCCGACATTCACTTACAAAGATGATGCGGAGACAGGACAGCTTGTTATATCAGGGATGGGAGAGCTGCATCTTGATGTACTTGTGACAAGGATAACCAAAGAGATGAAGATCGATGCCCGTGTCGGCAATCCGCAGGTATCATACAGGGAGTGCATTAAATCGGAGGCTTCGGGCAGAGAGGAGTTCTCAAGGACGATTGCTGGAAAGGAGAATAATGCAACGCTTTCCCTTACAGTGCGTCCTCTTCCTCCACGAAGCGGCAACAATCTCAAGATCACTGCAAGCACAAGGGATATTCCTAAGGAAATCATCGAAGCAGTCGAGAATGGCATCAATGGCGCATTCCAGAGCGGCATAAGATTCGGTTATGAATGTACAGATATCGAAGCAGAGGTCACAGATATCGTATATGATGAAAATACATCGACGCCTTTTGCTTTCACATCGTGCGCTGCAATGGCATTCGATAAGATCGCAACGGAAGCCGGGCCTGTATTGATGCAGCCGGTCATGAAAGTACAGGCTAGTGCCCCTTCCGAGTATATCGGAGATGTGATATCATCACTTACACAGCGAGGAGGAATCGTGTTGAGCATGGAGTCCAAGCCTGGCGCGGACAGCGTTATTGCGGAGGCGCCGCTTGAGAAGATGTTCGGCTATACTACTGTACTGAGATCTGCTACTCAGGGACGCGGAACTTTCAGTATGGAGTTCTCGCACTATTCAGAGAAGAATTAATTGCCATTGGGGGATGGATTTCTTGCGAGAGAGTTTTTCTCTCGCTTTTTTAATGAATATACACCTGTATTGACTAATTAAGGCCTTATTGCAACAATCAAGGCATCGGAAGCCTTCGTGGTACTGAAAATGGTAGTTCGATGTCCTGCTATCCGAAATCCACTTGATATCTTTATTGGAGTACACATGTCTGATACCGCAAAGAAAGGTATTGGTGAGTATGTCGTATCCATACTCAATGGAATGGCGCAGGGCTTATTCTCTTCGCTTATCATCGGTCTGATAATCAAACAGATCGGAACGTATGCAGGAATAAAGTGGCTTTCGGATTTCGGCCAGATTGCTCAGTATCTTACAGGCCCTGCAATTGGAATCGGTGTTGCCGCTAGTGTCGGAGCCAAAGGCCTCTCGCTCTTTGCAGCCGCGACCTGCGGAGCGATAGGTGGCGGAACGATTACGATCGCAGAAACAGGCTCGGCTATTATCTCATCAGGAGAGCCTCTTGGAGCATGCCTTGCAGCCCTTATCGGCGCGCTTATCGGGAAAGTCCTTACAGGACGAACCAAGGCAGATATCATATGTGTTCCCCTTGCGACAATATTAGCAGGAGGCCTTACAGGCATCTTCATCTCCCCTGTTGTCTCTGCTTTGATGAGCGCAATCGGCGCATTCATCAATCACCTTACCACGCTCTACCCTCTTCCGATGGGAATATTTGTATCCGTGATAGTCGGAATGGTTCTGACACTTCCGATCAGCTCTGCCGCAATTTGTATATCATTAGGGCTATCGGGGCTTGCCGCAGGGGCTGCATGTGCAGGATGCGCCGCTCAGATGATAGGCTTTGCCGTCACCAGCTTCAAAGAAAACGGCGTCGGAGGGCTTATAAGCCAAGGTCTTGGCACTTCTATGCTTCAAATTCCTAATATCTGGAAGAACTGGAAGATCTGGATACCGCCAACACTTGCAAGCGCAATAACTGGCCCGATTTCAACCTGCGTCCTGAAAATGGAGAACAATGCTGCGGGGGCAGGAATGGGGACAAGCGGTCTTGTCGGGCAATTCAACGCTGTTGCCGTGATGGGAGCGTCGTCAATTCCAGCAATCATACTCGTACATTTTATTCTCCCTGCAATCCTTTCGCTTATCATTGCCTCCGTCATGAGGAAGAAGGGATGGATAAAGTATGGAGAGATGAAACTGCCGGTCTGAGTAAATAATGAAGAACATCGGATTTCCAAAGGAATCGGGGTTCTTCATCATTCTTCATCAATTTGCATTCATTGCTGCGATTCTGTTTGACTTCTGAGATTCCGGACTTTAACATTTTTTCTAATTAGCACATTTGCACTCAAAAGGAGGATTCAGATGAGCGTCAGTACCAAAGATATCAGGAACGTGGCCATCATCGGCCATAATGGTACGGGAAAGACGAACCTCATAGAGCAGATGCTCTATTATGGTGGCGTTCTTTCCCGTCCAGAGACAGTAGATAGTGGAAAGACTGTCAGCGACTATACGGAGGAAGAGATTCAGAGAAAGATGTCTGTGCATACTTCCCTTTCTACAATTGAATGGGATAATAAGCGTCTGAACATTCTCGATACTCCGGGAACCGGTGACTTCATAGGAGAAGCCATCAGCGCATTCAGAGCAACAGAAGCGGCGCTCATGGTTGTTGATGCAAGAGAAGGTGCGCAGATAGAGACCATCAAGCTATGGAGAAGGCTTGACGAGAGAAATAAGCCAAGAGCGGTTTTCATCAATAAGATGGATAAGGAAAGGGCAAGTTTCAGACATGTTATCGATTCGCTTGTCGAAGAGTTCAATGCCCACTTTGTCCCTGTAGTCATGGCTCTTGGAGAGGCAGAGGAGTTCCATGGGGTTATCAACCTCATAGAGAACCAGGCATATGAGTGCCATGAGGGTGGAAAGGAAACGCCTATTCCTATTCCGGAAAAATATGCAGCCGTTGTAGAGGACTTCCGCAGCAGACTCATAGAGAATGCAGCAGAAGGTACAGATGAACTTATAGAGAAGTATTTTGAAGAGGGTACGCTTGAACCCGATGATATAAGACACGGCCTTGCCGTTGGCATGAGAGAGAACAGGGTTATTCCTGTATTCTGCGGCGCTACCGATAAAGGCGCTGGCATTCTTTCTCTTCTGAACTTCATCAAGAACAATTTCCCATGGCCTCTTGGACTTGAGGAATCGATTATTGATGACAACGGAGAGACAGCGGCAGTCGAAATCGATCCAGATAAGCCATTTTCCGCATATTGCTTCAAGACGACAATCGACCAGTTCTCCGGAAAGATGAGTTTTCTGAAGATTGTTACAGGCAAGCTTACACCTGAGACCGATATCTATAATAACGAAGTCGGAAAGAAAGCAAAGCCAGGAAAGATTTATAGAGCTATCGGAAAGAAGCTTATCGAGACTGATGCACTTGAAGCTGGAGATATCGGAATAATCACCAAGTGCGATATCGCATATACAAATGCGACATTCGTGACAGGGCCTGAGGCAAAGAGCAAGTTCCGCCCTCTCAGACTTCCACAGCCGATTTATCAGCTTGCAATCAGCGCAGAGGACAAGAAGAGCGAAGACAAGATGAATGATGCGCTTCACCGCGTTGCCGAAGAAGACCTTACCTTCCAGATCTCCTACAACGAAGAGACGAAGGAATCGATCATCGGAGGTATGGGTGAGCTTCATATCAGCATGATTCTCGATAAGATCCGCGATAAGCAGAAGATCAACATCAATACGAGAACACCGAAGATTGCCTATCGTGAGACGATAACAAAGCCATCTGGGCTCGCCGAGTATACTCACAAGAAGCAGTCAGGCGGACACGGACAGTTCGGCCGCGTAGTTATCGAGATTGCGCCTATCGAGAGAGGGAAATACTATGAATTTGAGAACATAGTCAAAGGTGGAGCTGTTTCCAAAGGCTATGTTCCCGGTATCGAGAAAGGCATTCAGGAAGCTATGCAGGAAGGATATCTTGCCGGCTACCCTCTTGTAGATATCGGGGTAAAGCTCGTCGATGGTAAGGAGCACCCTGTCGATTCTTCGGAAATGGCATTCAAGCTTGCGGCAAAAGGCGCTATGCAGGTTGCTCTTGCAAAGGCTGGCGTTGTGCTTCTTGAGCCATTCATGAAGCTTGAGGTATTCATCGATCAAGAATATCTTGGCGCAATCCTCTCCGACCTTTCCTCGAAACGCGGACGGGTACTCGGACAGGAAGAAAAAGGTCATGTCGTTGCAGTCAGGGCAGAGGTTCCGATGGCAGAGCTTAGAAACTACGCCATTGACCTAAAGAGCATGACCAGCGGCACCGGTTCATTCGAGCTCGAGTTCGACCACTACGAACAGCTGAATGGAAAGCTCGCAGATGATGTGATTGCAGAATCAAAAAAGGATAATGAATAACGATTATGGGCCTCGGTGTGAGGCCCTTTGAATTTTATAGGAGGATTTATGAAGGCTGAAATCAAACTTAAAAATGGAGCTACGTTACGTAATACATGGATTGTTGATGATGAAGGCATCAGGCCAAAATCGGGAGCAAATGATTATAACACATGGAAATTCGAAAATGGTGAAGTAAAGCCTACTGCTGGAAAGACGCCTTATATTACATTCCTGCTATCCCCTGATCAGATTGCAAGCAAAGCAGGATCGAATGATAGAAACACGCTTATTATCGAAGATGGAGAAGTAAAGCCAAAGGCTAAAGCAACGGATAAGAACACATGGCTTGCAAAGAACGGAATATTCTCCCCAAAATCAGGCGCGGATGAAAATAATACATGGGAATATCCAGAGGGATTAGATCCATCGATCATTGCATTCACTGTTCTGATTGCTAATGAAATGAAATAAATTTCCGAATGAGTATATTTGATTTTTATGGATGCTAAAAGATAATATGGATACAGAGGCACTGCCGATGAACGGTAGCCTCGTACAAACCAAGCAGAAACCGCTCAGCTACTACGAATAGCTTATGGGCGGTTTACCTTTTGAATACAGCTATCAGCAATCCGATGACTGTGAATACAAATCATCAGGACATAATAAATCTCTGAATCCATAGACATCACCTCCTTCCTCTTCCATGCAGGAGAATCGGGAAGCAACGCCTCCCGATGTACGAAAAGTTTCGAGAGGCTACCGTCCACCG
>CAZURL010000006.1:0-34415 GCA_964623005.1 uncultured Spirochaetaceae bacterium | reverse complement strand
GGGTTTTTCTGCACTTCCATCCGTGCTATACTGCACACATGGCAAAAGAACGTATCATAACAGCTCATTTTTCTTCAGGAAGAAGATATTTCGAGAATACTATCGGTTCAGAATTTGACTTTACATCCTCAACAGGGCCATATGAGTACCTGCTCGGTGCACTCTCCGGTTGCTTCTACAGCACCCTTGCATCGTATCCACGCTCACATGAATGGAAATCGATGGATATAAAAGTAACGGGTATAAAGCGAGAAGAATCGCCGACAACGCTCAAGACTACCACGCTGGATATAACAGTTAACGGCGCAGAGGATGAAGAAGAGGTAAGATCTCTGATACAGAAAGCTGCGGAGGATTGTTCTATCTATAATACTATCTCACAAGTCAGCGATATGGTGATTAATATCGAATTTGTTGAGTGATGAAAGCAGAAGATAAGATAGAGGCATTCGAAGGTTTTAGGAGAGGGATGTATTCATTCATCACTCTCTTCCAATTTGAAGAAGGAATAAAGCATAAGAAATCTTCAATTGCACACAGGATTGCAAACTGTATCTCTGTGGAGTTTCCTTCTTATCGTGTTGATATAGAAACCCTTGGTGCGGATATCATCGTATGGGATGGCAAGGATGATATACGTCTTGCCATCTTCTGGAGCGAACAGTACCTCTCCGAAAAGGAGAAGACAAAAGCCTTCGATTTCCAGAAAACAATGAAGCCCGGACTTACGCTGGGCCTCACTATACTTCCTGATAAATCATGGATTCTCGTATACAGATTCGAGAGTAATCATGTAGAGTATCTTCATATTGATAAAGAGAACTTTTCTGATGATGTAGTAAGGCAGAAGTTCTTCAATAATGAAGATACAAGACAGCTCAAGCTCTCGCTAAGAAGAAAAAAGAGCTGAGAAAGGCGTCCATTACAGACGCCTTATTTATCAAATCCTATATTGAATCGTACTGTAAAGCCATCAATACCGTTTTCTCCGGCATATTCACCGAATTCCTTCACGTAATAGGCCATATCAAGTCTGAGAACCCATAGATTAAGGCCAAGGCCAACAGACAAGTACCCCTGACTCAATCCTGCGCGGAGATCGAGGAAACTCAAAATATGGAACTCAACACCTGCATTGAGATGGTAAATAAAGGAATTAAAATCAAATGGATCAGTGCAAAGGCCAATCAAATCAACGAGATCAAATGCAATTGTTGGACTGAACCAGGCATTCTCCCAGCACCATGCAATACCTACATCGAGCGAGAAATCGGAAGAAAGCGTAAAACGATTGCTACTATTGTTACCGAATGGATCATCAGCCAATTCATCAAAGTCACTGACGATTGCCATGTGATAGTTGCCATTGATGTTTCTGGCAACAACGCCAAAACTGAATCCCAATGGCATATTTAGATTCAGGCCGATATCAATAGGAAGCGACCATCCGGCCATTACGTCAAAGCCAGAGAAGATATTCGAGAAATCACCATAGTTAATCCCACCACTGTAAAATGCCTCTGAATATCCGAGGTAATTAAAGCGTATAATCGCACCAACATCGATAGAGAAATTCATCGGAAGATAGAACCTATGTCCATAACCAAATGCGACGACAGCATTCGCCTCAGATATGCGATTAAGACTTGGGTCATTTGTTGTATGAAGAGAAGTATTAGCAAAGACGCCGAAGGCAAAGCCACCTACTGAGAAGGATAGGCCTGCGTCTAAATCGAAAAGCTTTCCTATTTCAGAGCCAAAATCATCATTGCTTGATAGCAAATCAGATGGATGATAAACAGTGAACTGAACATATGGAATCGAAAGCTCAAACCGCTTAGCGCCAAGAGCGGCTGGATTGACAAAGAAAGCATCACTTCTCCTAGGTATCGCAATACCAGCACTTCCCATGCCGAGCATCATAGCGCTTTTAGGAGCATAAGGCTCTGCTACCGCAGCATATGTACTGCTTACTGCATCTGTCACCGAAATCGCCGCGGCATTCGAAAGAATCAAGAGAGAAAGAATAATCGTCAGTAATATCTTTTTCATCAACTTTCACCTCCTGTGAACAGCAAACTAACACCACTTATACATACTGTGTTCATATTGAACGTAAAAGCGCCAGATGTAGTACCTATGGCAGACATAATTGGCAAAGAATCTAAAATAATCGTTGGTTTTCTGACCATTAATTCTCTCGCCTCCCCGTAAATTTTTGGCAATTCTCAATAACAGGGTACAACTACTAAAGCTACTTGAACAAGTCTTAATTTCGTGAGATATTTGTCCCTGACCGCTTTTTGGCGGAATTTCCGCTCGTATGAGTGAGATATAGTGCTGGAGACGTTTTATCGTCGAGCGTTTGGAGGATTACTATGGCAGTAGTAACCATGAAAAGCCTGCTTGAGTCAGGCGTACATTTCGGCCACCAGACCAAGAGGTGGAACCCGAAGATGGCCCGCTTCATCTTCACAGAGAGAAACGGGATTCACATTATCGATCTGCAAAAGACATCTGCTTGTATCGTTGAAGCATACGAAGCAGTCAGAGCGCAGGTAAAGAACGGAAAGAAGATCCTGTTTGTCGGAACAAAGAAGCAGGCACAGCAGGCAATCGAGACCGAAGCTAAGAGATGCGACATGCCTTATGTTTCAAATCGTTGGCTCGGTGGAATGCTCACCAATTTCTCAACAATCAAGAAGAGCATCGCTAAACTTAAGAAAATCGAAAAGATGGAAGCTGACGGCACATTCGCTTCTCTCACAAAGAAGGAAGTCGCGCTTTACACGAAGGAAAAGAACAAGCTTGAGAAGAACCTTGGCGGTATCAAGGACATGAAGGAACTTCCCGGCGCACTCTTCATCATCGATACAAAGAAGGAAGCGCTTGCTGTTGCTGAGGCAAAGAGACTTGGCATTCCTGTTATCGCTGTTGTCGATACAAACTGCGATCCTACAGATATCACATACCCAATCCCAGGAAACGATGATGCTATCAGAGCAATCTCTCTCTTTGTTGAGATTATCGCAAATGCCGTAATCGATGCAGACAGCGAGGCTGGCATCCAGATCATCGAATCGCTCGATGACGATGATGAGGCAGAGGCAATCAACAGCGTTCCAGTACAGGACAAGGATGAGGACAGCGATGAGGAAATCGATTACTCAAACTACATTCCAGAGGAAGAGAAGGCTGAGGATGCCGATGAGAGTGATGAAGAGGACGAAGAGGACTACTTCACCAAATAAGGAGGAATGAAATGGCAATCAATGCAGCAGATGTAAAGAAGCTTAGAGATATCACAGGTGCTGGCATGATGGACTGCAAGAAAGCTCTCACTGAGGCAAATGGCGATTTTGCTCAGGCAGAGAAAATCCTGAAGGAGATGGGACTTGCAGCCGTTGCAAAGCGTCAGGACAGAGCAACAGAGAATGGCCGCGTATTCGTAAAGACCGCAGATGGAAAGGCTGTAGTCCTATCGCTTTCCTGCGAGACAGACTTCGTTGCGAGCAACGCGGATTTCGTCAAGCTTGGTGAAAACCTCTGCTCCGTGATCCTCGAGAAAGGATATACAGAGATCAATGAAGAGCTTGAGGGCATGGTAAACGACCTTATCGCTATCATCAAAGAGAATATGCACCTCGTACGTTTTGCCGTTTATGACGTTGCAGCGGATGAATATGCATCCACATATATCCATGGAGCTGGCGCTGTTGCAGTTCTTGTTATCTTCAAGAGCGACAAGCCAGAGATCTTCAAGGAAGCTGATGTAGAAGAGTTTACACATAACCTTGCTCTCCATGCAGCAGCATATAAGCCTCAGTTCCTTTCCGACAAGTCTGTCGATAAGGCTTACGAGGAAGAGCAGCTTTCTATCTTCGCGAAGCAGGTTGAGAGTGATGAAAAGCTTGCTTCAAAGCCAGAGAACGTTCGTCAGGGCATCGTCCGCGGCAAGCTCTCAAAGCTTTACAAGGAGATCTGCTTCGTCGATCAGGCTTATGTAAAGGATGACACAAAGTCCGTATCGCAGATGCTCAGCGAGGTCGGTAAGGCCCATGGTGCTAAGCTCGAGATCGTTAACTATACAGTCTATCAGGCAGGCGTAACAGCCTAAGGAGTTATTATGCAGAACGTCATCAATAGCTGCGAAGAGAAAATGAAGAAGTGTACGCAGGCTCTTGAGAACGAGTTTGCAATGCTGAGGACAGGAAGAGCCTCAGCACAGCTCTTTGAAAAGATCAAAGTTGACTACTATGGTGCAGAGACTCCGCTTTCGCAGGTGGCTTCTATCAGCGTACCGGAGGCAAGACTTGTCGTCATCCAGCCATGGGATAAGTCTGTTCTCTCTGCTATCGAGAAAGCAATCCAGAAATCCGAACTCGGGCTTAATCCGAACAACGATGGAAAGCTTATCCGCGTAGCCTTCCCTCCTCTCACAGAAGATAGGAGAAAGGAGCTTGCGAAGAGTGCAAAAGCCACTGCTGAAAACTCACGCGTTGCAGTTAGGAATGTACGCCGCGATGCAATGGATGAACTGAAAAAGCTCCAGAAAAACGGTGAAATCAGCGAAGATCAGCAGAAAGAAGGAGAGCAGAAGATCCAGAAGCTTACAGACAGCGCTATTGCAGAAATTGCAAAGATCGCTGAAGCAAAGGAAAAGGAGATAATGGAAATCTAGCATGGGAGAGCTTAATCACCTTGCCTTGATAATGGACGGAAACGGAAGATGGGCGACAATGCGCTCTCTTCCGCGCTCTGAAGGCCATAGGGAGGGAGTAAATGCAGCGGTGAAAGTCGCTACGGCCGCTTCCGAGAGGATGATACGCTTTCTAACGCTATTCTGTTTTTCCACAGAAAACTGGAAGAGGCCCAAGGGAGAGGTAGATTTTCTCATGGGTCTCTTTTCATCTCAGTTTGACAGATACATCGACAGGCTTGGAGAGAAGAATATAAGGATTCTCCACCTTGGGCGGAAGGACAGGCTTCCCGACAGCGTCCTTTCCCGGATCGAGAAAGCCATTGAAGCTACAAAAAATCTTGATGGCATGACGCTACAGCTTGCAATCGACTATGGCGGCGAGGATGAGATAGAGCGCTCGATAAAAAAGGCAATCGAAAACGGCGAGACGGATTTTTCCGTTCCTACCCTTTCGCGCTATGTTGATAATCCTTTTGTGCCAAATCCTGATTTTATATGCCGTAGCGGTGGAGAAAAACGACTGTCTGGCTTTCTGCAGATGCAGTCAAGCTATGCAGAAATTGGATTCTATGATAGACTTTGGCCTGATTGGGACGGAAGCATGGTCGACAAGCTTATCGCAGACTTCTCATCCAGAGAAAGAAGATTTGGGGGCCTAAAATGAAAGAAATGACTAAAAGAGTGATTACTGCAGTCGTTATGGTTCCTATTCTTATCTTCGTTGTCATCATTCTTCCGCAAGCTGACTATCTGGCTTATTCCCTATTGATCATGCTCATAACCGCCCTTGGATCGGTGGAGATGCATAATCTTCTTTCCAAGGACAATGAGAAGCTTTTATTCACATCGTATACAGGCGCGCTTCTGCCGCTTGCGCAGTATATACAGTTCCGCTACTTTCCAGAGACAGAGCTTACGTTCTACTCACTGATGTTCCTTATCGGACTGACGCTCTTTCTGGAGATATTCGCAGGTGCGAAGGACGATTTCAAAGGCACGTGGGAGAGAAACAGCAAGACAATCCTGAACATCATATATCCAGGTCTCTTTGCATCCTTCATGATCAGGCCTGCATTCATGGAACATGCATCTTGGTTCTTGCTATTATTCTTCCTTCTTGTATTTGCCTCTGATACATCCGCATTCTTCTTCGGAATCGCCTTTGGAAGAGGGAATAAAGGAATTGTCAAGGTAAGCCCGAATAAGAGCATCGCTGGCTTCTTAGGCGGTCTATTAGTTCCATCGCTATGCGGTTTGCTTGCAGCTGCTTGCTTTTCTGGGGTATATACATTCTCTCTTTTCGAAGGATTCATACTCGGGCTTGGAACCGCTGCGCTTGGAATAGTAGGAGACTTGATTGAGTCTTCCTTCAAGAGAAGCGCGCAGGTAAAGGACAGCGGTACGGCAATTCCCGGGCGCGGCGGCGTCCTTGATTCTATCGATTCGCTTATCTTCGCAGCACCGGTATATGTCGCGCTTCTGACGATAATCATCGCATGAGAAAACGTTTAGCGATCCTTGGCGCAAGCGGATCGATCGGAACAACAGCTCTAAATGCAATAAGAGACCAAAAACTTGCCGCAGACCCCGTCTTCCTACTCTCTGGGAATAGAGATATCACACAAATCGGAAATGAGTTCAGATGCCCAGCATTTAGCGCTGCTGAGAAAGAGAAGGATGAGATAATTGATACGATTATCTCCTGTCAGCCTGATATCGTGCTGAATGCAGTTTCCGGCACAAAGGGACTGGAATACACACTTTCCATGATAGAGCTTGGTTATGATATAGCGCTTGCAAACAAGGAATCATTAGTCCTTGGCGGAACGCTTGTCATGAAGAGAGCTAGGGAAAAGGGTGTGAAGATCATCCCCGTCGATAGCGAACACAGTGCAATCTATGCACTTCTTCAAGGACGAAATGCTAAAAGACTGATAATCACAGCCTCGGGCGGCCCTTTCCGGGAAAGAGCGGATCTTTCCTCTGTTACTGTGGAAGAAGCGCTCAACCATCCTGTCTGGAAGATGGGAGAGAAGATAACGATAGACAGCGCAACACTGGCAAATAAGGGACAGGAGGTCATTGAAGCCTCGGTGCTTTTTTCTTTCTCTCCTGAGGACATTGAGGTAACGATCCATAAGGAGTCCGTAATACACTCCATGATCGAGATGGAAAGCGGCGCTATATATGCGCTTCTCTCTGCGCCTGATATGACACTTCCCATTGTCTATGCAATAAACGGAATCGACAGCGGAGAGTCATTGATTGCTCCGCTCTCCTTCGATAATCTCACGCTGTCCTTCCGCGATTGGGATAGGAAGCGTTTTCCGATGCTCACCTTCGCCTACCATGCGCTGAGGGAGAAAGGATGCTACACAATAGCGTACGGAGCCTCTGATGAAATCCTTGTCAATGCATTTCTCTCTGGCCGTATCGCCTTTTTAGATATCCCTCGTATCGAAGAGAAGATAATGGCAATGGATTGGAGAGAAGAGCCAGAGAGCCTTGACCATATTCTCTCCACAGTCGAAGAAGTGAAGTCGAAGACGGAGGCCCTATGCTCACAATCTTAGCTCGCTTTCTCATTCTTGCTATCGGGCTTCTTGCTATTGGCTTCATGCTTTTTCTTCATGAACTCGGCCATTTCATCATAGCTCGCCTTTTTAATGTCGATGTAGATGTACTTTCTTACGGTATAGGGCCAAAGCTCTTTTCGTATCAGGGATCTAGCACTGAGTATAGAATCTCCTTGATTCCCTTCGGCGGCTACTGCAGGATGAGCGGTTCAATCGATCTTACAATGGCCCTCAGGGGTGAACTCAAAAGCCTTGAGAAAACAGAAGCTGGTTCCTATTTCTCCGTTGCCCCTTGGAAACGCTTCCTGATCTATCTTGCAGGCCCTGGCACAAACTTTCTCCTTGCGGTGCTGCTGATCGCAATCTCTGCTATGATTCCAGTAGAGCGGCTATCGGATGTGGCGTGCGTTACGCCTATATCAGAATACAGAGAGCTATTCGGAACAAACATAAAGCAGGAAGGCATCGAGAAAGGCGATATTCTCATCTCATCAGGAGACCGCGAATTTCTTGATTGGCAAGACGCAGAGACATTCTTGAGAAGACAAAATGGAGATGTCGATGTAACAGTGCTCAGAGATGGAGAGCTTATTGAGACAACACTTATATCCAATAACGGAACATATGGTATCGCTCTATTACAGAGACCGGTTATCGGAAGAAGCGTCTCCGATGAGTTTGAAGAGGATGATGTCATACTGAGTGTAAACGGAGAGCCTGTTGAATCCACCTATGATATCTACGAAGCGACAGGCCCAGAGCTTCTTCTCACTATAGAACGCGATGGAATGATACTGGAAAGGCGTGTAAGCGATGGTCATCTTCCCTTTGCATGGAAGAGTGGTATCAGGATAAGTACAGATGAAGTGCAGCCGTTTATCTATGGAGTAAAGACCTCTGCAAAAACCTTCTCGTCGGTACTTTCAGCCCTCGGTGCGTTTATAACATTCCATTTAGAAGACGCGCTTTCCATGCTTACCGGCCCTGTGAAAGCTGCCGAGAGCATCGGTAGCATAACTGTCGAGGCGTTTGAAACAAGCGGAAGAAGCGGTATGAGGGGCATATTGAGACTGCTTGCTATTATCAGTATCTCGCTTTCTGCTGGAAACATCCTTCCAATACCGACATTCGATGGCGGACAGATGCTGATAGCGCTCTCGGAGATGATACGAAAGAAGCCGCTCTCTCCGAGGACGTATGTGATTCTCCAGATTGTCGGAATGGTGCTAGCCCTGCTGATAATGATCAGTATGTATGCCTTGGATTTCAAAGCATACTTTCTCTCCTGATCACTTCTTCTCGTATCCCCTTTTCTCAGGAGACACCGGCTCAAGAAATTCCTCGCTCTGCGCTACTTCCTCAAAGGATGTCGTATTGGCATTGTAGCCGATCTTGAAGCTTCCAGTCTCGCCATTACGCTGCTTAGCAACAATAATCTTCGTAACTTGAAGCACTGCCCTTCCATTCGAATCCTTTGCAAGCTTCTGCTTATCCTCTTCAGAGAGGCTTCGTTTTCTATGGATGAACATAACGACATCCGCATCCTGCTCTATAGATCCGGAATCCCTGAGGTTGCTGAGCATAGGCTCCTTTTCCTCGCTGTCTCTTGAGACCTGGCAGAGTACGACTATCGGGATATTCAGCTCACGTGCAAGCTGCTTGAGCGATTTCGATACCGTTGCAATGACTTCATGGCGCGGCGTTCTTGGATCGAGGCCCGGATCGATAAGTCCGATATAATCGATTACGATACACTCGATCTTCTTATCGCGCTTGAGCATCCTCGCCTTTGCCCTGAGATCGCTGAGCTTTATATTAGGCACATCGATGATATAAAGATGGAGCGGATAGAGCGAATCAGCTGCATCCACGACCCGTCTCATCTCATCGTCCGAGAGATCGCCCATCGTGATATTCCTAGTATTTACATGCGAAATGGTGCCAAGGAGACGTACGGTTATCTGGGAAGCCGGCATTTCCAGAGAGAAGAATGCAACGCTCTTTCTGTACTCCCTGATCATATTGCGGATCATAGAGACGCCGAACGCCGTCTTTCCTATACCGGGACGTGCAGCGACAACAACATAATCCTGAGGCTTGAAACCTCCATTGGTGTATTTATCGAGGATTGTGAACCCCGTAGCCACTGAATCGTCCTCAGCGGTTCCCTCAATCCGTCTCATCATCGTATCGATGACATCCGTTACAATTGAGCGTATTTCGTAATCTTCTTTATTAAGCGACCCCTCTTCCGAGAGTTTCATGAGCGTATTTTCGCTGTTATCGAGAACGTCGTAGATATCATTCGATTCATCAAAGGCAGATTGATTCATCTCCTCGGTAAGCTTGATGATCTGGCGTCTTATCGAATGGCGCTTCACGATATTAGCGTACTGCTCTGCATTGCTGATTATCGTATCTGAATCAGTAAGTGCTGAGACATAGGCAATCCCACCGGCTTTATCCAATCGATCTGTCTTCCTGAGATAATCAACAAGCGTCACGATATCAACAGTGAAAGGCGTCGATGACTCCTTCATCTTTGCTATCGCAGTGAATATCTCGGCATTGGCCGGTTGATAAAAATCGGAGGCTTGGACTAGCAAAGATACGCTATCATAAGCCTCCTCATTGAGAAGTATGGCGCCGAGAATCGCTTTCTCGGCGTCGTCATTGTGAGGAAGAGTCCTCAATCATGCCTCCTCAGAAGAAGCCTCAGCCTCGCTAGCCTCAGCTACGCTCTCCTCGGCAACAGCCTCCTCAGCAGATGCTGCTTCCGCTGCCTCTTTCTCTGCAGCAGCACGTGCCTCAGCCTCCGCAGCAGCGGCAGCCGCAGCCTCTTCCTGAGCTTTCTTCTCGGCTGCAATCTTCTCAGCCTCGGACTGTACAATGAGCTTTACAATCGAATACTCGTTCTCATAAAGATGGATTGTAACGCTGTATGTACCAGTCATCTTGATTGCGTGTGTCGCAACGTCGATCTTCTTTCTCTCAATCTCGAAACCAAGCTTCTGAAGCTCCGTCTGTACAATCTGTGATGTAACAGAGCCGAAGAGCTTTCCAGACTCGCCAGCTGGCACTGTGATTGTAAGAGTGAGGTTATCGAGTTTCTCCTTAAGAGATGCAGATGCGGCTCTCTTTTCTTTCTTTCTCTGCTCGATAGCAGCAGCTCTGGACTTGAAAAGCGCCTCATTTGCCTTGTTGTAAACAACAGCAGTCTTAGTAGGAAGGAGGTAGTTTCTTGCGTATCCGTCCTTTACCTCTACGACATCTCCCTCTTCTCCGAGGTGTACGACATCCTGATTAAGAATGATCTTCATTTCTCGCTCCAATCTTCTTCAAATCGAAGAAGTTCTCGACGACGCCCAGAATCGGTACGCCGAAGAGTATTATGAAATTAATCCCAGGGATCAGCAGGCTAAAGGCGATGAGGATAATAAGGACTGTCATGCTCCTTATGTACTTATAACGCCTACGGACTCTTGCGAACACGACCGTAAAGCCCTGTATCGCATATATGAGCGCCCAGACTATAGCGATGTTCATCACTGCTATCTCCAGCAGCAGGGGTGCTGATACAAAGCGGAGGATGAGAACCAAAGCCCATGAAATTATAAAGCCCCAGATTGCATCCGGAGGGAACGAAAAACGCATGACAGTCTCGTCCCAGCCGCTTTCTCTTGAATGCAACGCTGTCTCATAGATGAAACACGATGCACAGACGCCGATAAACAGAACCGGATACAAGAGGCAAAGCACCATTGTGAATATCAAGCTGATGAATATCTCAATGTCGATACCAGGCAATAGTGATGTCATCACCGGCTCCAATATAACGGCAAACGCATTCCCATATGCAGCATATAGCTCTCCGGGAAGCGCCCTATCAGAGAAGATGAACAAGCCATAGAAGACCAAAAGGATGAGTGAAGGAAGAAGCGTCAGCAATAGCCGCCTCAGGAGCCTATGATCACCCCTTCTCCTAAGCCAGACAATCCCAGCCGCTAACAGCGACAGGGGAATAAACAGATCTATGAGAAGAAAAGCAACACCGAACTTATCAGAAAGCGAAAACCTCATCAGGAAGCAATCAACGCCTATAATGATCAAGGCATTCGCCAAGAAAAGGACTATTGCCTTCTTCTCCCCATTCCGTATTGAGAAAAGCAAGAGAGGGACTATAAAGAAGATAGAGAAAAGCTCCAGATTCAGAAGAATCTGACTTGCGACGACCGCTAGAACAGCTTCGCCGACAACCTTAAGCCCTCTTTCTTGAGAACGGCCCTCCATTATCTTCTCACTTCTTCTCGAACGGCAGATAAGCAAGCACGCGTGCTCTCTTGATCTCCCTATTAAGCGCTCTCTGGTGCTTTGCGCAAGTACCTGTGATGCGAGCAGGAAGAATCTTGCCGCGCTCTGTTATGTAGCGGCGGAGCATATCTGGGTTCTTATAATCAGCAGGAGCTGCCCCCTGGCAGAACTTGCAGACCTTCTTCTTGTATCCAAGCTTTCTTGTTGCACCAGCCTTCCTATCTTTGAAAGCCGCATCCTTATCCATAAATTCATTATCTTCGCGCATTTTTGTTTCTCCTAATCAAAATGGAATGTTATCATCCTGAAATTCTTCAGGACCGCCTGCATCCGTCATCGGCGGCACAGCAGGAGCAGAAGCCTGCGGCCTTGCCTGAGGCGTATAAGCTGACTGGCTCTGCGTATGAGACGCAAAACCGCCCTGAGATGAACTGAGAAGCGTCAGGTTGTTGACGAATATCTCCACACGTGACCTTGTCTGTCCATCGGACTCCCATCTGCTCTGCCTTAGCTCACCCTGTATAGCGACCTGCCTGCCTTTCTCTAGGTACTGGCTTATCGATTCTGCATTCCTTGCAAAATAGACACAGTCGAAGAAGTTGGCTTCCTCTCCCCAAGAGCCGTCTGCATTTCTGCGGTTTCTATTTACGGCAATTGAGAATCTGAGGCTAGCGTTAGCACCATTAGAGGAATAACGAAGCTCGCATCCACGGACTAAGCGGCCAACAAGGGCGACGACGTTCAGATCCGAAGCCATAGGCTCTTATTTCCTTTCCGGATTGACGAACAGGAACTTCAGAATAAGCGTTGAAAGCTGGAAGATGTTGTTCATCGGGGAAATCGCAGAAGTATCAGCAGAGAACTCAAAATAAATATAATGTCCTCTATCGTGCTTCTTGATCAGATATGCAAGCGGCTTAACGCCCATATCCTCTTCCTTCGCTACGTTGACGTTGTAACGTGCAAAGGTCTCTTTGACAAGCTCCAAGCCTGCCTTGAACTTTTCCTCGTCTGTGTCGAGGATTACTGTGAACTCATAATCCTGGATCATGGTTCCTCCTTGTGGCCTTTAGATTTCGATCCGTTTCCCGGATAAAGAGGCGTAATGAATTTACACCCAATAACTTACAGAAGTCAACACACTAAAGATATTGACTTTAATCAAAATCCTTATAAGCATTCAAATATGAGACAATGCATGGATTCGGAGAACCTCCATAGGAGATTGAAGAAGATAATCGGACAGGTGCAGGCGATAGACCGTATGATTGATGATGATATCCCCTGTGAAGACATACTTTCGCAGATAAACGCCGCTAAATCCGCACTTCATAAGTGCGGTCAGGTCGTGCTCGAAGGACATATCAACCACTGTGTGAGAGACGGCATCGAACATGGCGATGCAGATAAGACAATCCAGGAGTTCACAAAAGCCGTAGAACGCTTTGCAAACCTAAAATAGCAGTTGACACTTGCTAACCATCTCTATATACCTATAGGGGTATAGGTATATTATGAAGAATGCATTACTGAAACTTGAAGCAATTTTAGAAATAGGCGGTACAAAGAAAGACGCCGCACTGCTTATAATCTCAGCCATAGCGCTTATCCTAAGCCTTATCGATATTCCCTTTCCCTTCAATCCTGCGTGGATTGCGATAATCCTTTGCGGCATACCGATCATCGCGGAAGCCATCATCGGAATCGTAACAGCTTTTGATATAACCGCAGACGTACTCGTTGCACTTGCACTCATCGCCTCTGTTGCAATCGGAGAGGACTTTGCCGCAGGAGAAGTTGCTTTCATAATGCAGCTCGGCGGACTCTTGGAGGAGCTTACTGTCAAAAAAGCGAGGAAAGGCATCGAACAGCTTGTAAAGCTCACACCGGAGAGTGCGCGCGTGATAAGGGACGGAAAGACAGAGGTAATCAGCGCAGATAAGGTCGTTGCTGGAGATATCCTTCGCGTTCTTCCGGGAGAGACTATTGCAGCCGATGGCACGATAATCGAAGGCAACACAACAATCAATGAGCAGATCATGACAGGCGAATCCATCCCTTCGGATAAAACCATCGGCGATGAGGTGATGTCAGGAACGGTAAATCAATTTGGCGCTATCACGATAAGAGCCAGCAGAGATGGCTCAGACAGTTCCATACAACGCATGGTAAAGCTTGTTGAGAGCGCAGATGCAGATAAAGCAAAGATTGTGGGACTTGCAGATAGATGGGCAGTCTGGATTGTTATAATCGCACTCTCCGCCGCTGTCATCACATGGATAATCACAGGAGAGGCAATCAGGGCAGTGACAATCCTTGTCGTATTCTGTCCATGCTCTCTGGTGCTTGCAACGCCCACTGCGATAATGGCTGCAATCGGAAATGCCTCTAAGCATGGATTCCTTGTAAAAGAAGGCGATGCACTTGAGCGTCTTTCCCAGTCAGATCGAATCGTCTTTGACAAAACAGGAACGCTGACAAAAGGCGAGCTGGAAGTGAAAGCGGCGGTTGGAAAAGAGGATCTAATGATGGCGGCAGCCTCTGCGGAGGCCTCTTCTGAGCATCCGCTTGGAAAAGCTGTCGTAAGGGCATATAGCGGAGCGTTACTGCCTGTTTCAGAGTTCCAGATGATTCCGGGAAAAGGCATTCAAGCAAAAGCTGAAAACGGCATGATACTTGCCGGAACAGCCGCGTATCTCAAGGAAAATGGAATAGAAGCTACTGGCGATGCATCAAGCTACGAAGAAGAGGGAGACGCAATTATCCACGTTTCTTACGGGAAGGATTATCTTGGCTTTATCGCACTCTCTGATACCGAGAGAGAGGATGCAGAGGGGGCAATCAAAGGGCTGAAAGCACTGAATATCGAGCCAATACTCCTCACAGGAGACCACGAGAATGCAGCGCGTACTATCTCAGAGAAAGCAGGCATCACAGCATGGAAAGCCAGCTGCAAACCAGAAGATAAGCTTTCCTACATAACGGAAGAACAGCAGCACGGGCACAAGATTGCAATGATAGGCGATGGTATAAATGACGCCCCATCTCTAAAAGCCGCGAATACCGGCATTGCAATGGGAGGCATCGGCAGCGATATCGCAATGGATGCCGCAGATATCGTCCTCATAAATGATAAACTCGGTAAGCTTCCCCATCTTTTCAAGCTATCGAAATCGATGATGGGTACAATAAAGAGGAATATCGCATTCTCAATGTCGCTGAACTTCATATCGATTGCTCTTGCGATAGCCGGTATCCTCAATCCCGTACTCGGAGCACTTGTCCACAATTCAGGCTCTGTAGTCGTGATAATAAGCTCGGCGCTTCTTCTAAGATACGGAAAAAGAAAGGAAAACCTCTCATAAATTCTGATACTTACCGATTTCTAATTTTCAAGGACTCTGAGTATCTCGGGAAGAAGCTGTTTCTTTCTTGAAAGAACACCGGGCAAGGTGTATATACCGCTCTCAAGCTTCTCATATATAAGATATTTCTCCTTATCATGTTCCGTCATAAGAAGAACTGAGTTCTCGCTTATCACATCGGAAATGAGAAGCATACACCAATCGAGACCGTTCTTGTCCCTGATTCTCTCAAGCTCCTTTACATACCCCTCTTTGATATCCCTAACCTCTTCGAGCGTCATCACCTCAACCTGTCCGATTGCGAATTTGACGTTTTTCTCATTATACGTTTTCATATCGCTTAAAATCACGGTTTCAGGGTCTCGCTCCGAAAGCGATGTACCATCGGAGAATATGGCGTGAGAGAATGCATTATAATCCTCAATGCCGCCGATTTCACAAAGCATTGCCGCAACCTGCTTATCATATAAAGTCGTCGTAGGGCTTTTCAGCATTACAGTATCGGAAGTAAGGCCTGCAAGAAGGACTTTTGCCGTGAGAGGATCTATGTCCACATCCCACTTCTTGAACTGCTCATAAATGATCGTGCAAGTCGATCCAAGCGGTTCTGAGACAATGTAGATCGGGGTTTTCATCCGCGGCGGCGCTAAGCGATGATGATCGAGGATTTCTGTTATCTCAGCTTCCTCAATTCCCTTCACGCTCTGTTCTGCTTCATTGTGATCAACAAGGATTATCCGCTGTCGGGGTTTATCGAGGAAGCAGCGCCTTGTGACATAGCCAGACCATTTTCCATCGGTATAGACAGAAAGCCCGCGATACTCACTCTCCTGTAGTTTTCTCTTCGCATCATCAAAGAGCATATCCCCCTCTATTTTCATATCAGGATTATCTGCCGGAAGAATATCGATGATAGGCGTGGATAGCTTGAGAAGCCTCAGCGTCTCTGCTGTATCCAAAAACGAAATATACACAAAGCCCTTAAACGAGGAGAAATCAATGTCCATCTTTGATGGATCGGAAACACCTGTAATAACAATCCCGGGAAGCTGGTTCTTGATAGCAGCCTCAATATGTTCCTTTCTGTATCCAACGATAAGCACAGGTTTTTCTGTAAGACACTCCAAGCGGTCTAGATACATCCCGTACTCCATCGCGCCAATCATGTATGGCGCTCTTACAGTGTCTATGCTGCCCCTTTGGATATATACGCCCTCGATAATCCTCTCAATATTCTCTTCTGAAAGAAGATAACGCTGCCTTGTCGCTCCGCTATTCTCCCTGAGGAAGAATGCGTTGATATCATCCGCAGAGATAAGCCCTTTGAAAACACCGTCATCCAATACAGGAACAACTGTAGGATGATGATGCTGAAAGATTTCCATAAGAATATACAAAGGATCGTGCGAGGTTATCGAGAACTCGCCCTTTTTCTGGACTTCGCTCACTCTGGAAAATACATCACGAAGGAACTGTGGCAGCTCTATCTGAAGATTCTCAAATAACTTCTTGGTATTTCCATTCGCTTTTCCGAGCATTACCGGAACATACTCGTTATCTGGATCGATTGTGTTCTTCAAGACAGCATATGAATAAGCTGCGCAAACAGAATCCATATCAGGATTCCTATGTCCTGTGATATATACCCTCATGAAATAATGTTAAACGGAAAACCGCATCCATGGAATGGAAAGAATGAAGGTGATAGGCTTGGGACGATATCAGATCCGCAAGCCTATATTTCTCACCCTTTATACTCATTGAGAAGATTGCGATTGGTAAAATAGTCGATCTTCATCGCGCTTCTTACATCGGATAGGACAGATGCGGCTTTTCCTTCCGCTTTTTCAGAGCCTTCTTTGAGGATGGTGTAGACATCATCGATTCTCTTTGCCCATGCTTCCCTTCTCTCTCTTATCGGCCCCAGCTCTGAAAGCATTACGTTAAGAAGGAATTTCTTTACCTTCACATCCCCGAGACCACCTCTCCTGTAATGATCTTTCAATTCATCCAGTGAGGCATATTCAGGGATGAATTCCTGAACATACTCGTCCTTGCAGAATGCATCGAGATAGATAAAGACGGGGTTTCCTTCAACCTTTCCCGGATCCTGCACTCTAAGATGATTCGGGTCTGTGTACATCGACATGACCTTCTTCTTTATATCCTCTTCGCTTTCTGCAAGATATATGCAGTTTCCAAGGGATTTTGACATCTTAGCTTTGCCGTCTATCCCAGGCAGCCGCAGACATGCGGTATTCTTCGGCAGAACCGCATTAGGCTCTATAAGAGTCTCGCCATATGTCGCATTGAACTTATGCACGATTTCCCTGCACTGCTCGATCATCGGCAGCTGATCCTCCCCTACGGGCACATGGGTTGCACGGAATGCTGTGATATCCGCAGCTTGGCTTATCGGATAGCAGAAGAAACCGACAGGAATCGACGCTTCGAAATCCCTCATCTGTATCTCTGCCTTTACCGTAGGATTTCTCTGTAGCCTTGCAACCGTCACGAGGTTCATGTAGTAGAAAGTGAGTTCAGTAAGCTCTGGAACCATCGACTGGATGAAGATCGTCGCCTTTTCAGGATCGATACCCGCTGCAAGATAATCAAGGGCAACCTCGATAATATTCCCACGGACTTTCTCAGGATGCTCTGCGTTATCCGTAAGGGCCTGCGCATCGGCGATCATGATGTTTATCTCATCAAATTCACCAGAGTCCTGAAGCCTTACGCGCTCTCTTAATGAACCGACAAGATGCCCTACATGAAGCTTGCCTGTGGGACGGTCTCCGGTAAGGATGATCTTAGGCATTATTTGTCTCCTTTGCTTTGTGAATGCGCATGATCTGTGCAGTAGTAGCCAGCTCCATGGTACTCAACAGCTGGTGCGCCGGAGAATATGCGGTCAGCCTCTCCTTTGCATTTCGGGCAGATATCATGATCGGCGTCCTCTTTAAATCCTTTGATGATCTCATATCTATTTCCGCATTTTTTGCATTTAAATTCATATAGTGGCATTAAAACACCTCCAAATGAGAAAGCAGGCTATCTAGATCCAATGACACTTCCATCCCAGAAAGCCTTACTGTATTGCCATCCTGCACGCACATGGATGAAAGCAACGCATAATCCGGACGCTCTCCTCGTTCTCTCACGCTTTTAAGAAGCTCATTCCGAAAGAACGTGGCAAGCGCGCGCGCAGAGGATGATGTGTCCATATCAATCCATGCAGAAAGATATAACTTTCCATCCATACCGTCAAACAGGAAGACAAGCCTCTCGATATTATCTGCAACATCGGCTGTAATGCCCATGTTGAACGGTACGATCTTCTCCGCATCTGTCGTATAGGCTGCGATGATCGATGAAGCCATAAGCGTTGCTGTCTCTGCATCTATTGCCGTGCGGCGATTGTCTATTAATGATGAATATGCTTCTTCATATGATGAAGATGAGAACAACAGAATACCGGACTTCGCAACCGCAGCCTCAAAGTCCATCGTCCTTCCTCTATAGTAGACAGGATCTTCCCCGACCCTCTTCCAGTCACTGCTCCAATTGAAGAATGCATTTACAAGCGTATAGCCGAAGTTGCCTTCTGCAGCCCCGTAGATATCCTCAGCGATCGATATCGAAATCCTGTCAGAACGATCTATTATCTCAGAATCAGGCAGCAAAGAAGAAAAACCAGCGCTTCTTGCCTTATCGAGATTGACCGTTACGACAAGCTCCCCATCGCCTCCCATCGCAGAGAAGATCTCACTCTCTGCATATGGGGAACGGTAGGTGCAGGAGAAGAGCAGGATAACTGCTAAAGAGAGGAGAGGAAGGAGCTTCCTCATGCCTTCTCCACCATCACCTTTACACTCTCGTCAGCAATCTCCGCATCCTCGCCGGCATTCTCTTCAACTGAAAGAGAGATTGCGAGTGTTTCCTCTGCAATATACGAGCGGAAGGTCTCGGCTGCTTCATTTATAAGATCGCTTCCATAGATTGCAAGCTTGATGTGGTCAGAAACTTCAAAGCCCTTGTCTTTCCTAGAAGTCTGGACGAAGCGTACGAGATCGCGTGCGATACCCTCAAGAAGAAGCTCGTGTGTGATTTCCGTATCGTAACCAACAGTGACAGCATCTTCGTTGAGAACCTTTACGTTCTCCTTCTCGCTTCTCTGTATTACAAGATCGCTCTCCGAGACGGCTATCTCGCCATCGGTGTATTTGATGGTGAAAGCATTTCCATCGAGAATCGATGAGATATCCGAAGAAGAAAGCGTCTGGATAATAGCCGCAACTTCCTTCATGCTCTTTCCAAGCTTCGATCCAAGGATCTTGAAATTAGCCTTTGCGCTATACGTCACGATATCGCTCTCATCTGCCCTGATATCCACAGCCTTAACATTAAGCTCCTCTGCGATTATCGAAGAATACTCCGAGAGAATCTTCCTGTCGTCCTCATTTCTATCTACGATCACAAGGCGCGAAAGCGGCTGCCTGATCTTTATATTCGAAGAAGATCTGAGCGCACGTCCCATAGCAATCGTCTTCATTGCAAGAGACATCTCCTTCTCAAGCTCTTCATCCCTCTCCTTCTCGTTATATACAGGGAAATCTGTAAGATGTACGGACTCCGGCATATCAGGAGTATGAAGATTGAGATAGATTTCATCTGTGATGAATGGAACAATCGGGCTTGCAACCTTGATGAAGGTCATCAACACGCGATAGAGCGTATCATATGCTTCCTTCTTGTCGCCATCGTTCTCGCTCTTCCAGAAGCGTCGTCTCGATCGTCTGATGTACCAGTTATTCAGATCATCGATGAACGCAACAAGCGCAGATGTCACTCTCTGGATATCATAGGCATCAAAGGCATCTGTCACCTCTTTCACGAGACGATTAAGCGCCGAGATAATCCATCTATCAAGCTGATTGGAAAGCTTGGAGTAATCTGTCTCCGATGGTTCATATCCATCGATATTTGCATATGTAACAAAGAAGGAATAAGCGTTCCAGAGTGGAATCATCAGACTCTTGAGAACATCTTTTACAAGCTCATCGCTGAATTTAAGGTCATCGGCCTTTACAAGCGTAGAGTCCATAAGCGCAAAGCGCAGTGCATCAGCGCCGTACTTATTTATGATCTCCATCGGGTCTGTATAGTTTCTCTCGCTCTTACTCATCTTCCTGCCATCTGCGGCAAGCACGATTCCAGAGACTATGCAGTGATAGAACGCAGGCTTTTCAAAGAGCGCTGCGGCAAGAACCGTAAGCGAGTAGAACCAGCCGCGTGTCTGATCAAGACCTTCGTTGATGAAATCAGCAGGGAAGATCTTCTCGAACTTCGCATTGTTCTCAAATGGATAGTGTTCCTCCGCATACGGCATCGAACCGGACTCGAACCAGCAGTCGAGGATATCAGGGATACGCCTCATCGTACCCTTTCCATCCGGAGATGGCCATGTAAGTTCATCAACGTACTGCTTGTGAAGATCATCAACCTTCTTACCGCACTTAGCCTCAAGCTCTGCAACGGAGCCGATTACCTCGACATAATCAGAGCCATCGCACTTCCATACAGGAATCGGGTTTCCCCAGAATCTGTTTCTGCTGATCGCCCAGTCACGCGCACCTTCAAGCCACTTACCAAAGCGTCCATTCTTAATATGATCTGGAACCCAGGTAATCTGGTCATTGCACTCGAGCATCGTCTTCTTGATCTTCTGCACATCGACGAACCAGCAGCTCATCGCACGATAGATCAGAGGCATCTTTGTTCTATAGCAGAATGGATAAGCATGGAGATAGTTCTCCCTCTTAACAAGCTTTCCATGGTCTTTCAGCCACTGGATTACATCTTTATCTGCATCCTTTACGAACTTGCCTTTGAAATCCGGAACATCATCTGTAAAACGGCACTCTGCATCGATTGGGCAGATAACAGGGATACCGGTTCCTCTGAGAACATTGTAGTCGTCCTCGCCAAAGCCCGGAGCTGTATGTACGATACCGCAACCATCTTCTGTGGTGACATAATCGCCTAAAACAACGATGAAAGCACCCTGTTTCTTTGCCTCTGCAAAGTATGGGAAGAGCGGCTCATAGGTTCTGCCCTTGAGTTCAGATCCCTTCATACGCTTCACGATCTTAGCGCCCTTGCCATCTTTGTAGTATTTACCAAGAAGTTTCTCAGCAAGGTAATAATAGTCGCCTGTATCCTCATCAAGAACCTTTACGTAGTCGATATCAGGGCCGACTGCAAGCGCAAGGTTCGAAGGAAGCGTCCAAGGCGTAGTCGTCCATGCAAGAAAGTATGTCTTATCCTCACCATCTGCCTTGAAGCGCACAGTTACAGCGGGATCGACGACATCCTTGTATCCGCCGAGGCTTACCTCCATATTCGAAAGCGGAGAGGCAAGAAGCGGTGAGTATGGCAGTATGTTATAGCCCTCATAGATAAGGCCCTTGTCATACAGAGTCTTGAATGCCCACCATACGGACTCCATGTAGTCCTTATCCATTGTTCTATAGCCATGGTCGAAATCAACCCAACGGCCCATTCTTGTGATTGTCTGCTTCCACTCGTTCGTATACCTTAAAACGATAGAGCGGCAGGCTTCATTGAATTTTGCAACGCCATAATCCTGTACAGCGAAATAACCCTTGATGCCGAGTGTCTTCTCAACCTCAGCCTCAACAGGAAGACCATGGCAATCCCATCCAAATCGCCTGATTACCCGTTTCCCCTTCATCGCCTGATAACGAGGAATAGCATCCTTGATTGTTCCAGGAACGAAATGACCGAAGTGAGGAAGACCTGTTGCGAATGGAGGGCCATCGTAGAATACGTATTCGTTATCAGCAGGTCTCTGGTCGATAGACTTATTGCAAATGTCCCTCTCCTCCCAGAATCTGAGGATATCTTCTTCCATTTTAGGGAAATCGACTTTATTGCTTACGGGTTTGAACATTATTGACTCCTACCGAGACAATATAGCCAAAAAGGCGGTGTCGATTCAACCTGATTCTGCTATCATTGACTCATGCGTTTTCATCCAGACGAGGCTTTGCTTGAATTCTCCCGGATCTTCAAAAATAACGGGTTCTCCATCTATCTCGTAGGAGGTGCTGTACGCGATTTCCTTATCGGAAAGGAGAATCATGATTATGATTTCACAACCGATGCAGAGCCTGAGGATGTGAAGAGGCTTTTCAAAAGGACTATCGATACCGGCATCAAACACGGTACTGTAACAGTCATATTCAAAGGAAAGCACTATGAGGTCACAACATTTCGGGAAGAAGGTGCGTATAAGGATGGAAGACATCCTGAGAATGTGACCTTCATAAAGAGCTTGGAAGAAGATCTCAGGCGCCGTGACTTTACGATAAACGCAATGGCCTTTTCTCTTCCTGAGGGAAAACTCATAGACCTGCATGATGGAAGGAAAGATCTAAGACGTGGAATTATCAGGGCAATCGGAAATGCAGAAGAACGCTTTGATGAGGATGCGCTGAGGATGATGAGAGCCGCACGCTTTTCTGCACAGCTTGGATTCTCAATTGAAAAAAGCACGGCAAAAGCCATGAAGGAGCTTTCCAGAACAATAAACAAGGTATCTGCTGAGCGGATAAAAGATGAACTCTGGAAGCTTATTGACGCGAAGGCTCCGCGAAAGGGACTGGAAGCAATGAGGGTTTCAGGTCTGATGGATGAAGTGTTTCCCGAGCTATCTAGAACATACGGATTTGAACAAGGAGGCATGCACAGAGAAGATCTCTACGAGCACTCAATCATCGCGCTTGAGACAGCTGCAAATGATAATTTCCCGATGATCGTAAAGTTAGCAGCGCTCTTCCATGACCTCGGTAAGTATGAGACAAGGGCTAAGGGCGAGAATAGATACACCTTCTACCTGCACGAAAAGAAAAGCGCAAGGATTGTCGATGAAGTCTTCCGCCGGCTAAAGTGTTCAAATGAAGAGAGGGAAAAGGTCATGCACCTTGTAGAGAACCATATGTTCTCGTATACCCCGGACTGGACAGATAGCGCAGTAAGGCGATTCATAAAGAGAATAGGACTTGATGATATAAATCCCCTCTTCCAGCTTCGTGTCTGCGATATAACAGCCACAACAGGCAACGCCCCCGATCCAACGATGCTCTTTATGTTCTCTGACCGTATAAATGCAGAGTTAGATAAGGAAAACGCCCTATCGCTTAAGGATCTCAAGATCGACGGAAGGAAACTTATGGAGATTGGAATACCCAAGGGGCCACAGATAGGAAAAATCCTCAACGCACTCCTTGATGAAGTCATTGAGGATCCAACTCTGAATGATGAAGATAAACTCAGAGAGAGAGCAATCAGCCTTTCTCAAGACCTATAGCTATCAAGGCAAGGCGCGCAGCTGCCTGTTCTGCGCTCTTCTTGTTCTTGCCCTCTGCCGGGCCATATACTTTCGTTCCAAGCTCGACTGTAACGGAGAAAACCTGATCATGATCAGGGCCTTTCTGTGAGACAAGGACATACTTAGGCACCTTGCCCCTTCTCTTTTGAAGATACTCCTGAAGCTCTGTCTTATAGTCCTTATAGGAAATTTTATTATTCAGGAAGGATTCAACCTGCGCTGGAATAAACGAAAGCACAAAACGTCTTGCACTCTCAAGCCCCTGATCGAGATAGAGCGCGGCAATGACAGCTTCCATGCTGTCTGCAAGTATTGCTTTCTTGAGATTTCCACCTTGGCTCTGCTCTCCGCGGCCAACCAGTATATATTTATTGAACTCAAGGCGAAGCGCAACCTCAGATAAACTCTCCTCAGAGACTACGACTGCCTTTATCTTCGAAAATTCACCTTCATGGAAACGCGTAAAAGAAGAGAACAGGTACTCTGCTGTTATCATGCCAAGCACGCTATCTCCAAGGAACTCAAGGCGCTCATTATTATCCTGGGTCGTCTTAGCCTCATTGGAATAGGATGTATGGGTAAAAGCAAGATTGAGAAGCCTGAGTTCATTGAACTGAAGATTATTCGCTTTCAGAAAAGAAAGAAGCTCCCTCTCGCGCTTCTCTGTAAGCAAGGGAGCCTTTTCGATATAAGAGAACAATTACTGCAATTCCTTCGCTAAATAGCGAACTGCATCTCCGACTGTCTCAAATTCGTTTGCCATGTCGTCGGAGATCGTGATGCCTGTCTCCTCCTCGATAGCATAAACAAGCTCATATGTATCGAGGCTGTCAGCACCGAAATCCTTGCGGAAGCTCGCATCCATCGTTACCTTCTCTGGAGCGACATTGAGCTTCTCAACAACGAGTGCCTTTACTTTCTCATATACTTCGTTTTCTGTCATATCTTACTCCTCATCTTTGACGATGACTGGCTTTCCTGCATAGTAGCCGCATTTCGGGCATACGCGGTGCGAAGGGATGAGGTTGCCGCATGTCTGGCATTCAGACAGATTCGGCGCTGTGAGCTTCATGTTTGCAGCCTTTCTCGATGCTGCCTTAGACTTGGATGTTTTATACTTGGGCGTTGCCATTTTTTACCTCTCTGAATAAATAGAAAATCAACCTTATGGCGCTCTATGTTATCAAAGGACGCCATTTAACGTCAACAATCCGAAATAAGACCTTAAAATATAAGGTGAATCACGTCAAGTATATATTAGATTTCATTTGAAAGAGACTTAACAAATGAAAATATCACCTGCATAGCATTCTCGTTGTATCCACCTTCGGGGATTATCAGATCCGCATACTCCTTCGTTGGCTCGATGAAATTGAAATGTCCGGGACGTACAACCTTTGTGTACTGTTCAATAACGCTATCAACGGTTCTGCCGCGATCGCGTATATCTCTTTCAAGTCTTCTGATGAAACGCACGTCCGGCGGTGTGTCAACATAGAGTTTCAGATCCAAGAGATCACGGATACGCTTATCGTAGAAAATCATGAGTCCATCTACGATAATCAAGGGTTTCGCCTCAACGCGCACAAATTCATCAAGCCTTGAATGATGGACAAAATCATACTGAGGCATCATGCACGATTTTCCTTCCTTGAGATCCATCAGATTGGAAAGCATCAAGTCCATATCAAAGGCATCTGGATGGTCGAAGTTATATGCTGTTATATTCTCATTCGAGATATAAGGCGCGCTTCTGTAATAACTATCCTGACTAATAAGCACCGACTCGCTCTGAGCCTCTTTGATGCGCCTTACAACGGTGCTCTTCCCTGAGCCTGAGCCACCCGTCACTCCGATGATCTTAACCATTACTTGCTCTCCAAATGGAAGGATGTCGTGCTTCTATATGGTTTACCGCTCTCTGTATATGCAGAGGGGAAATCTGGATTGTTAGGCGTATCAGGGAACCGTCCTGTCTCAAAGCAGAGACCGGAAAAAGGCTTATGATCACCTTTGATAAATTCTCCTGTATAAATCTGTATTCCAGGCTCTGTAGTACGGACTTCAAGTCTTGCAACACGTCCTTCGCATCTTACCGCACCGCCTTTATCGAGGACGAAGGAGTTATCATAGGCTCCACCACGCCTTTCCCCTATTCTTCGTGGCTCTCTGAAATCAAAATCCGTTCCTTCTACGGGGACTATACCGACTGGAATCAACGCTGTATCGACATCGACAAAGCTTGAGGCAGGAAGCGTAAGGACATGGTCAAGAATATCATCGCCGCCAAGATTGAAGTACGAATGATTCGTAACCGATACCGGGCATTTCTCATCGCTTGATACGGTATAATCAATAGTCAGAGTACCCTCGCTTGAGAGAAGATAAGTAACAACGCACTCGTGGCTTCCCGGAAAGCCTCCCAGTCCTGATGGGGTTGAGAGGGAGAGTGTGACAGAGTTCTCTCCTATGCCTAAAACCTGCCATACCTTCTGCCCAAAGCAAGCAGAGCCGGAGTGCAGAGAGTTCTCGCCATCGTTCTTCTCAAGGAAATAAGTCTTTCCATCAAGTTCGAACGAAGCGTTCTTTATTCTATTTGCATAAGGGCCTACAACCTCTCCGGAATACGTGCTGTCACCCTCATATGAAGAGAGTTCCTTATGATTCAGAACGATATTCACATCATCATAACCGAATGAGTAGAGCACTGCGCCGAATGTCAGAACCGAGAAATGAAATCTTCCTGTTCTGAAAGCGATCCTCTCAACACGCTCGCCACTTCCAGTTACGCCGAATACCGTCCTCTCCATTCAATCACCCTCCTCCGTCTTAAGCACAGCAAGGAACGCACTCTGCGGTATCTCGACATTGCCAACCATCTTCATGCGCTTCTTTCCTTCCTTCTGCTTTTCCAAGAGCTTTCTCTTTCTGGAGATATCACCACCATAGCACTTTGCGGTGACATCCTTTCTATATGCAGATACCGTCTCTCTCGATATTATCTGTCCGCCTATCGCTGCCTGTATAGCGATTTTGAACTGCTGTCGCGGAATCTCTTTTTTAAGCCGTTCGCAGACCTGTCTTCCACGCGATTGTGCATTTGAGCGGAACACAAGCTGAGAAAGCGCATCAACTGGCTCTCCATTCACAAGGACGTCCAAGCGGACAAGATCCGTTGGCTTATAACCAATGACAGAGTAGTCGAAGGAGGCATATCCTCTGGATATCGACTTGAGGCGATCGTAGAAATCGAAAAGCACCTCTGCAAGCGGCATCTCATAGATAAGCTCGACACGCTTCTGATCAAGGTAATTCATGCCGGTCTGCACACCCCGCTTTTCAAGGCATAGCGTGATAATAGATCCAACATATTCCGTCGGCGTTATGATATTCGCCTGAATGTACGGCTCCTCTGTCCTATCGATTCTCATGACCTCTGGATACTCAAGAGGGTTATCAATATTAAGAACCTCGCCATTCTTCATATACACCGTGTAGCGTACAGAGGGAGATGTAAAGACAATCGATAGATCGAACTCTCTCTCTATCCTCTCCTGTATGACCTCAAGGTGGAGCATTCCAAGAAAGCCGCATCTAAAACCAAAGCCAAGTGCGGCAGAGTTGTCTTTTTCATAAACAAGCGACGCATCATTGAGCTTTAGGCGCTCTATCGCCTCCTGTAGCTCTTCGTAATCATTGGAATCCACCGGATAGATTGATGAGAAAACTACAGGTTTTATCTCCTTGAAACCGGCCATTGGTTCATCAGCAGGTTTGGCTTTAAGCGTAACAGTATCTCCAACGCGGATATCCGATATGGTCTTTATCCCTGCAATAAAATAGCCTACATCACCTGCACTAAGCTCATCCTTGGAGACAAGCTGAAGCTGGAAGATTCCTGTATCCTCAACCTTATAGACGGCGCCAGAGTGCATAAAGACAATCTCATCCCCTGCTTTCATGCGCCCCGAAAAGAGCCTGCAATGAACGATAACACCGCGATACGGATCATAATGAGAATCGAATATCAAGGCCTTAAGCGGTTCATCATCACTTCCGGATGGAGGCGGAATCTGCTTTACGATCGCCTCATAGAGCGTATCGACGCCTTCGCCAGTCTTTGCTGAGACAAAGCAGGTTACATCTGGGTCAAGTCCAAGATCGTGGTCAATCTGTTCCAGACATGACGGGATATCAGCAGAGGGAAGATCTATCTTGTTTATAACTGGTATGATCTCAAGATCATGTTCCATTGCAAGGTAGAGATTCGCAAGTGTCTGAGCCTCAACGCCCTGTGATGCATCGATCAGCAGAAGCGCGCCTTCGCATGAGGAGATTGCTCTGGAGACTTCATATGTAAAGTCTACATGTCCCGGCGTATCTACAAGGTTCAGTTCATATTCTTCGCCATCGGCAGCTGTATATGGAATCGTAACAGCCTGGCTTTTTATCGTTATTCCGCGCTCCCTCTCGATATCCATATTGTCGAGAATCTGCGCCTGCTGCACGCCCCTCTGCGAAGAAAGGCGCGCACGTTCTATAAAGCGATCAGCCAAGGTCGACTTTCCATGGTCGATATGCGCAATGATACAGAAATTCCTCTTGTGAGCTGTATCCATACTTACCTACGAAAGATCTGAAAGATGCTGTGCTGGCGGGAAACCAAGCATCTCACGGATTTCCTTGTCATCCAGCGTTTCCTTCTCAACAAGCGCATTTGTAAGCATATCCAGCTGATCTCGATGCGTTGTGAGAATATCCTTAGTTTCATCCATGCATCTTGAGAGAATCTTGCCAACCTCTTCATCGATGCGGCGAGCTGTCTCTTCCGAATAATCCTTATGACGAGCAATCTCACGGCCAAGGAAGAGCGGTTCATCATCATCCCCAAGAGAGATAAAACCAAGGGCAGACATACCCCACTCCGTTACCATACGTCTCGCCATCTGCGTCGCCTGCTTTATATCATTGCTAGTGCCGGTTGTCGTCTCGCCATAAACGATATCCTCAGCGACATAGCCGCCCATACAGATCTTGATCCTATCTTCAAGGAATGATTGATTCTTCGTATAGGCATCTTTTTCAGGAAGACTCATCGTAAGCCCAAGAGCGCGTCCATGAGGGATGATCGTCACTTTATGAAGCGGATCTGCATTCTTGAGATAATAGTGAAGAAGCGTATGTCCAGCCTCATGATAGGCAGTCGCTCTCTTCTCTTCCTCTGTCATGTATACAGATTCTCTGGCAACACCAAGAAGGATCTTATCGCGAGCCTTCTCAAAGTCCTCCATCGATACAACTTCCCTGTTAGAGCGTGCTGCAAATAGCGCCGCTTCATTTACAAGATTCGCAAGATCTGCACCAGAAGAACCTGGGGTAGCACGTGCAATCCTGTCAAGTTCGACGTTTTCTGCCAGCTTCACTTTCTTTACGTGTATGCGAAGGATATCCAAGCGCTCCTGAACATCAGGAAGTTCAACTGCAACCTGCCTGTCAAAGCGGCCCGGGCGAAGAAGCGCAGGGTCAAGAACGTCAGGTCTGTTCGTCGCAGCCATCACGATAACACCCGGATCGGACGAAAAGCCATCCATCTCAACAAGCATCTGGTTGAGCGTCTGCTCCCTTTCATCATGTCCGCCGCCAAGCCCAGCGCCTCTGGATCTGCCAACGGCATCAAGTTCATCGATGAAGATTATACAGGGCGCGTTCTTCCTTGCTTCAGAGAAGAGATCACGCACACGGGCAGCACCCATACCGACGAACATCTCGACAAAATCCGATCCTGAGGTATGCAGGAATGACACGCCAGCCTCTCCTGCAACGGCACGCGCAAGAAGAGTCTTACCTGTTCCCGGAGGGCCTACGAGAAGCACACCTCGCGGAATACGTGCGCCGATCTTCACAAAGCGATCTGGACTTTTGAGGAAATCAACGACTTCCTGAAGCTCATACTTAGCTTCCTTCTGTCCTGCAACGTCCTGGAAAGTGACTTTCTTATCGTTCTTGCTATACATCTGCGCATGGCTCTTCCCGAACGAAGACATCATCCTTCCACCGCCAGCTGCGCCTGTCTGGCGCATAATCATGAATATCATGACGATGAAGATTATCCATGGCAGAAGCTGTATAACAATGTACCAGACAGGCGTCGGGCGAACCGCGCCCTGAACATCGACACCTGCCGCAGAAAGCTTATCCAGAAGCGTTCCATCTGGATAAGGTATACGGCACGTCGCTTCAACGCCGTTTTTCAGCACATAGTTAACGGTATTCTGTTCAACAATCGTTGCAGAAAGAACATTGCCGCGCTCGACTTGATCGATGAATACAGTGTATGAAGTCTCCTGCGTCTCACTGCCCATAGGCGTGGATGCAAAGACGTAGATAAAGGAAATGACAAGAATGATAAGCGCGATAAGCGCAAGCTTATTACGCTTGCCACCGCCCTTAAACGAGCCACCTCCATCCGTACCATCATCGCCAGATCCCCAGTATCTGTACTGATCGTATATGTTCTTCTTAGGTTTTTCTTCCCGGCCTTTATTTCCTTCCGGTTTCTCCGGCTTTTTCTCCGGTTCTTGGGAAGGAGGCGTCATATCAGGTTTAGCCTGCTCCTGTTCTTTTTCGTCCATCGTTGAAAATATATCGTAGCTAGTTAATAAGGGCAAGGGCAACATTGTCACCTTGTATGCCCAGAAATCGTTTTGTAAGTCTGTCTCTTCCCCCGAATGGACGCGCGAAATACGCCACAATGCCTTTTTTATCCTCTATTACGAGGCTATAAGGCACTCTCTGGTCTTTCATAAGCTCGGAGATTTTTTTCCAGCCACACTTAAGCTCTATAAAATCTCCTTCTCGCGCAGTTCGGATTATCACAGGCGAAACCAAATCAGCAATGGGTAAAGAAAGCGTAAGCGCATCACCTATACCGCCTACTTCTAAGCGAAGACGATCCCAGATAGGACAATCGCCAATAAGGGAAAGATAATCAGGACACTCTGGATAAATCCTCACCTCTTTATCAGAGAACAGGAAAATCAGGCCCGATGTATTAAGTCTTCCTTTTCCGATTTCCGCCTTTTCGATCACGCTCTCGATCATTGCCCGGGAAAGCCTATCGCCATTTCTCAGATACGAAGAGGCTTCAAAGACGGCATCGTCTATCAAGAAACGAGGAGATGAGAGGAAATCATGTCGAGAATAAGAGATATAAAATCCCTGAAAAATTGGTTTGATACTTCGCTGTGAACGGATTTCGCTGACATTCTCTGCAATAGAGGCCATTGTTTCCTTTGCATCCTCTGAAAGAAACGGCATGAGATTATGCCTGATGAAGTTCCTTCTGTAAGCAGTATCATCATTTGTTGAATCTACAGATGGCGTAAGACCTGTTGTCTCAAGATAAGAGAGAATATCTTTCTTGAAATAACCGAGAAGCGGACGATAGAGCGTTCCATCATCCTTTATAATGCCGCGCCATGCGTAGAATGGAGAGGAGGACAACATCCTCATAATCAATGTTTCTGCCTGATCATCCTTATGGTGAGCGGTGAGGATTCTGGAAAAACCACCTGATGTCATATAAGACTTGAGCGCACCGTACCTGAGTTCGCGCGCAGCAGCCTCTATTCCAATACGTTTTTTTTTCGAAAGAGCTTTAACTTCCCCTTTTTCAAGGCGGACAATATGAAGAGGAATGCCAAGAGCCTCAGCATTCTTACGGTTTCGCTCTTCTTCCTTGATCAGCTCTTCATCAAGACGAAGTGCATGATTTACATAAAGTGCTTCCGATCTATCTTTCGCAACCTTGGAAAGCACAGATAAGAGCGCAAGCGAATCATCACCGCCGGAGAATGCCAGAAGAAGCTTTCCATCAGGAAGTACAACCTCACTTGGAATTAACGCGCTGCATGACGCTTTCAATGCTCTCCCCTTCTGCTATTGCGATAACCGCATCCGCGGCTCTATTTTCCGCATCATCGACAAGCGCTCTATCCTCTTCGGAAAAACGGGAAAGGACATGATCCACGACACTCACACCCTCACTTGGCCGTCCTATTCCGATATAAACACGGATAAAAGCCGATCCATAAGCTTCGATTATCGACTTAAGGCCATTATGCCCTGCTGATCCACCGCCGCGTTTTATCCGAACCTTTCCAGGAGGAAGATCCATCTGATCGACAATCACAATCACATCTTCCCCTTCTCCTACATTCTCGGCTACGGCTTCTCCCGAATTATTCATATATGTAAGCGGCTCTACAAGGCTCAGACCATCAAGGATAGCTCTCCTATAGTTACGGAAACAGCGCTTCCGGAGCTTCATCCCCTTCAGCGCTGCTATCCTTTCCACAGTGTCGAATCCGACATTGTGTCTCGTCCTTGAGTATCTGGCCCCTGGATTACCAAGACCGAATACAACCATTTTACTTTGTCTCTGCTGTTGTCTCTGTTGCTGCCGCATCAGATGCAGGAGCCTCTGCCGGAGCTTCTTCTTTGACGAACTTGATAGAAACAATCGCTTCTTCGCCATCTGCAAGGATCTTTACACCAGCTGGTGCGGAGATCATGTTAACGCGGAATGACTCATTGACATCAAGTGCGGAGATATCGCAAACGATGGACTCCGGAAGATCCTTAGGAAGACACTCGACTTCAATCTCGTGGACAAGCTGCTCAACAACACCGCCATTGCGTGCGCCAACAGCATTTCCCGTAAGCTCAACATGTACCTTCGTCCTTACTGCATGGTCTGCTGTAACTTCGAAGAAATCAATATGAAGAACCTTATCTGTCAGAAGATTCTCCTGAAAGGACTTTACGAATACATTGTGTGCTTTCTCATCTGTGATGTTAAGCGAAATAATCGTAGACTCGCCGAAACCTGCTCTCTTTGCAGCAAACTCACGTGCATTCACAATTACATGAATTGGCTGATTCTTTCCATAAACCACTCCAGGAATCTCGCCATTTCTGACAAGTCTTCTTGAACCTGCTGAACCGAAGTCCGACGTTCTGAGCCTAGCGTTTAGAACCTTATTCTCGCTCATTTTTCTTCTCCTTATACTCTCATCGACATTGCCGATTACCATAAAGTGCCGAAGCACAATGCGTTATATTATACGGAAAAATATTGCAAATCAAGACCTGTGAAAATAGACGACTTTCCCTCACAGCTTTCCTATTCCCATTTTCCTGAAAGCCTCGTCAAATGGAGGATAGGCAATGCCTTTTTCCGTGATGATCCCAGTCACAAGCGAATGGTCTGTCACATCAAAGGCTGGATTTATCACCTTCACCCCCTCCGGCGCCATTCTCTGCTCATACCACATCCTCGTGACCTCTTCCTCCCCTCTTTGCTCAATCGGAATCAAATCACCGGATGCGAGGGACATATCAATGGATGAAGATGGTGCACAGCAATAGAATGGAATATTGTAGTAGCGCGCTATGATTGCAACGCCGCTTGTGCCTATCTTATTCGCAAAATCCCCGTTTGCCGCAACTCTGTCAGCACCGACGAAGATTATGTTTATCTTTCCGCTCTTCATCGTAATCGCAGCCATGTTATCGCATTGAAGATAAGTCTCTACACCAGCACTCTGCATCTCAAAGGCTGAAAGCCTTGCCCCCTGCAAAAGCGGCCTTGTCTCATCGCAATAGACACGAAGATCCGTCCATCCATGTTCAAGCGCGATGTATATGGGAGCAAGCGCCGTCCCGTACTTTGCCGTTGCCAAGGTTCCTGCATTGCAGTGAGTAAGTATTCCGTCCCCATGATGGAGAAGACCAAAGCCAAACTCCCCGATGTTCCTGCTTATTGCAATATCCTCGCACCTTATTGCCTCAGCTTCCTCCAAGAGCCTTTCCTTCACACTTTCAACAGAGAGCTTGTCTTTATTTTCATCAAGAACACGTTCCATTCTCCCCAGCGCCCAGGAAAGATTTACAGCAGTTGGCCGTGCGGAGTTGAGATACGCTTTCTTTTCCTTGAAGAAGGAGACAAAATCATCCATGTTTTCACTCTTGTATTGGAGCATGACGACATAGATGCCATATGCAGCAGCAACACCGATTGCAGGAGCGCCTCTGACTCTGAGTCTGTATATTGCCTCCCAGATATCCTCCGCTCTATCGAGTTCAAGGTATCTCACCTCATTTGGAAGCAGCGTCTGATCGAGAATCCTGAGCTTCGTTCCATCCTCCGAAAGCACCACAGTTTCAAGATTAAGCGCGTTCATATAAATCCTCCTGAGTTTATATTAACGATCTTGGGAAAGCTTTTGTCAGGAAAAAAGAAAACTGGGAAGGAAGGACTCGAACCTTCGAATGCCGGTATCAAAAACCAGTGCCTTAACCACTTGGCGACTTCCCAATGCAAAGCGAAAATAACAAAGAAAAGCAATCATTGCAACAGATTTGCCCTGATTGTCCCCTCTATTGAGGGTATTATCTCATTTTTTTCAAATAAAGCATACCATCCTGAGCCTGAGCCTGTAAGGGAAATAAAAGCATTTTCCTGATTAAACACCTCCGGAAGTCCCTGCGTCTGGATAAGCTCAAAATCGTTAGGGAATGCCGAGCGAGCTGGAAAAGATAGAGGCGGAAGATGGCGAATAGGACGATCTATTGCATCAAGTCGGCTATATGCTCCTTTTGTTTCAACCCCTTCGCTTGGTATATATATAAGCAGAGGAAGAGCGCCGAGGCCCTCTCTTTTTTCTATCCACTCTCCCCGTCCTTTGACAAATGCCATCTTGTAGCCGGATACGAGGAACGGAACATCGGAGCCAACGCTTAAAGAGAGCGCTGTGCTACATTCTGGAAATCTATAGTAATCACATAAAAAACGGAGAACGGCCGCAGCGTCCGCAGAGCCTCCCCCAAGACCAGCTTTTGAAGGGATCTTCTTCTCTATCTTTATTTTCAGTTTGAAGGATTTTCCAGAATATAATGCAAAGAGGCGAGCGCTTTTTTCCATCAGATCTTCCTCTCCATCCTTGATGTATGGGATATCGCGCTCAATAGATACAGAGAAAGGTTTA
>CAZURL010000005.1:0-35269 GCA_964623005.1 uncultured Spirochaetaceae bacterium | reverse complement strand
CATTGATGCAGTCATAGCTCAGGATTCTGACCTCCCTGGATATCCGGAAGAAGATACGCTCTATCCTTTCGGCTATGGACTCAGTTATTAAGACTGAACAATCACGGCCTGTCTTCGGACAGGCCGCTTTATGACTTCATGCTTAAGAGCGTATTAGATTGGCTGTTGTTTTGCACAACAGCCATCCTAATTCAGTCTTTGTAGATCGGTATTTGCTTATACTCTGTATGAAGCAGATGATGTGCTTTCTCAGAGAGCGGCTCTCCCAGATAATCGCTATATAGCTTCTGTATCGAAGGATTCTGATGCGAACATCTCTTTACAGATCGCTCATCATCGGTATAGAGTCCTGCAATCCTCTGCTCTCTGACTTTATCATCGGTACCATAAGGCTGGCCACCGCCAGAGATGCATCCACCGCGGCATGCCATAATCTCAATGAAATCAAGGTCGCTTTCCTTGCCATTCGCCTTATCTTCCTTGATCTTCTCAAGCAGTGGCTTTGCATTAGCCATACCATGTACAACAGCAACATGAACCTTGCGTCCATTGACTTCCAGTTCACCGCGCTTTACATCATCCAAGCCTCGAACAAGCTTGATTTCAGGATCTTCAAGCTCTTTTCCGGTGAGACCATAGTATGCTGTTCTGATTGCAGCTTCCATTACACCGCCGGTAGCGCCGAAAATCGTGCCAGCACCAGAGTACTCACCGATCGGGCTATCAACCTCGCTCTCAGGAAGATTAGTGAAATCAAGACCGCGGGAGAGAATAAGTCGTGCAAGCTCACGGGTTGTAAGCACAAGGTCTACATCGTAGCAGCCGGAAGAAGATGCATGCTCTCCATCTCTTCTGATCTCATGCTTCTTTGCCGTGCATGGCATGATAGCAACGGAATAGATCTTTTCCTTGTCTATCCCAGACTTCTCGCTCCAATACGTCTTTGTGATAGCGCCCTGCATCATCATCGGACTCTTTGCAGAGGAAAGATTCTCCAATAGTTCAGGATAGTACTCCTCTACATAATCTATCCAGCCCGGGCAGCAGGATGTAATCTGAGGCATAACGCCGCCATTCTTGATCCTATCAAGAAGTTCATAACCTTCTTCCATGATTGTCAGGTCAGCACCGAAGTTCGTATCGAATACATAATCGATTCCGAGCATGCGAAGCGCTGTATAGAGCTTTCCTGTAGCAACCTCACCTGGCTTGAGTCCGAACTCTTCTCCGATAGCAACACGCACAGCAGGCGCCATCTGGACAACAACGACCTTCTCCGGGTCGGCAATGGCCTTCTGCAACGCAAGCGTATGATCCTGTTCATATATTGCACCGACAGGGCAATGCGTGATGCACTGTCCGCACTTGATGCATGGAGATGAACCCAACGGAAGCGATGCAGCCGGATTCATTGTCGTCTTGTCACCGCGACCGATGAACTCAAGCGCATATACGCCCTGAAGATACTGGCAGACCTGTATGCAACGACCGCACTTGATGCACTTCTCCGGATCGAGGACTATAGCATCTGTGGATCTGTCCTTATTGTCCTCCGCAAGACGGATTTCAAATGGCTGCTCTCTTACACCATATTCAAATGCAAGCTTCTGTAGCTCACACTTATTGTTCTTCGTGCACAGTAAGCATGACGATGGATGCGTGCTCATCGTCAGCTCAAGTATTGTCCGACGTACCTCATAGAGATCCTGATCGTGCGTAATAATCTTCATTCCTTCAGCCGCAGGTGTCGAACAGGCTCGGATGATCTTTGCAGAGTCTTCCTGCTTACAGACGCAAAGTCCGCATGAGCCAAACGGCTGGAGATCCGGATGATAGCAGAGCGTCGGTATTCTGATGCCGGCTTTTCTGGCTGCATCGAGAACGGTTGCTCCCTCTTCTACCTCAACTGGTATTCCCTGTATATTCAGATGAATCATTCAAAGCCTCCTAGTGAATCTCGACAGCGCCGAACTTGCAGGTCTCTTTACAGACACCGCACTTGATACAAACATTGCCATTGATCTTGTGAGGCTTCTTGACCTCTCCGGATATAGCACCGACAGGACACTTGCGAGAACAAGCTGTACATCCAATACACTTGGATGTATTGATCTCATAGCTTATGAGTTTCTTACACTTACCAGACTGGCACTTCTTGTCATGGATGTGCGCCTGATACTCCTTTGGGAAGTAATGGAGACTTGAAAGCACAGGATTCGGAGCTGTCTGTCCGAGCGCGCAGAGCGAACCGATCTTCATTGCATGAGCAATCTGATTAATCTGATCGATATCCTTTTGCTCTCCTTGTCCATTCGTAATCTTCTCAAGGATATTGCAGAGGCTCTTACCACCAATACGGCATGGAGCGCACTTACCGCAGGATTCATCGACAGTGAAATTGAGATAGAACTTCGCAACATCGACTATGCAGTCATCCTCGTCCATAACGATCATTCCGCCAGAACCCATCATCGAGCCAATCTTCTGAAGGCCGCCGAAATCAATCGGAGTATCGAGGTTTTCCTCTGTTATAACGCCACCGGAAGGGCCGCCTGTCTGAACAGCCTTGAATCTCTTTCCATGAGCAATTCCACCTCCGATATCATAAACAATCTCACGGAGCGTCGTCCCCATCGGAACTTCAACAAGACCGGAGTTGCAGATCTTACCTGTAAGCGCAAAGACCTTCGTCCCATGGCTATCCGGTGTACCGATGGAGGCAAACCATGCGCCGCCGTTGTTGATGATCTGGCAGACATTTGCCCACGTCTCAACGTTGTTGATGACTGTCGGCTTACCCCATAGGCCCTTGGATGCAGGAAATGGCGGTCTTGGCTTTGGCATACCTCTATGGCCTTCGATGGACTGCAATAGCGCAGTCTCCTCGCCGCAGACGAATGCACCTGCACCGAGTCGTATCTCGATATCATAATCGAAGCCAGAGCCGAGGATATCCTTACCCAGAAGGCCATACTCCCTTGCCTGCTTCATCGCAACTTCAAGACGATGAATTGCAAGAGGATACTCTGCGCGGATATAGATAAAGCCCTGATGCGCGCCTACTGTATAGCCACAGATAGTCATTGCTTCCAGAACTGCATGCGGATCGCCTTCAAGCGTTGAACGATCCATATATGCACCCGGATCACCTTCATCAGCATTACAGACAACGAACTTCTCATCGCCCTCAGCCTGCTTTGTGAAGTTCCACTTCATCCATGTCGGGAAGCCTGCGCCACCACGGCCGCGGAGTCCTGAGGTCTTAAGCTCTTCGATAACATCATCCGGCTTCATCTCAAAAAGCACTTTCTCAAGCGCCTTGTAGCCATCGGCAGCAATATATTCATCGATATTCTCAGGATCGATCGAACCGCAGTTGCGAAGAACGATTCTCTGCTGCTTCTGATAGAACTTTATATCCTCAACGTCCTCATAAGCCTTTCTAGGTGTCTTGTTGTAAAGAAGTCTCGTTACTTCTCTTCCCTTGATTACATGCTCTGCAATAAGTTCCTTAGCATCCTCGGGCTTAACCTGAACATAGAAGGAATCTTCAGGAAGGACTTTGACGATCGGCCCCTGTTCGCAGAAACCGAAACAGCCTGTCTTGATAACCTGAACCTGATCCGCAACGCCCTGTGACGCTGCCTCTTCAATCAGGTTATGATAAATCTGATCGGATTTGGATGACTCACATCCAGTGCCTCCGCATACAAGAATATAGTTCTTGAAACCCATGTCCTACTCCTCTTCTTCCATCAGCTCGATCCTCAAATCCTCAAGGATCTTTCCGCCTGCAAGATGCTCATCCACGATCCGGATAGCAGCATCCTTGTCTACAGAGCCATAGACCACGAGTCCCTGTTTCTTGGTATATACTTCCACAACAGGCTCAGGGTTCGGATAAGCCGAACCAGACTGGGTTATGATTACATTTTCCAGACCCTTCTTCTCCACTTCATCAGCAATGGTATTCAGGGTCAGCTTTGCACCGGCATTGATGCCGGATGTCCCCATTGCCACAACCACATGGACAGTCCGTCCATGAAAATCGCGTTTTTTCAGATTCCGCTCTTCTCGATCCCTGATCGCACGAAGCTCGGAAAGCGAAAGCTTAGCCATAGATATCTCCTTCTATCTGCCGTACCATCGACCGAAACCGCCCGATAGCGCCAGCCCTGTCAGGATAGGCATCTGCCCTCCTGAGCTCTACGGTAGAAAGCGTTACGTTTCTGCCGTCTCTCTTTATTGTCAACGATATATCCGCACCAAGGAGAAAGAGTGGAAGAAGCGCTCCGGAAAGCGGTCTCTCTTCTTCCCAATCTCCGCTGAAAGAAAGGATGGTATATGGGTCTTTCCGTTCAATTGAACAGGACTTAGCTTGTCTCTTGATGTTAAAAAGACCATAACCTCTTCCCTTGCCTTTCTCTGTCGCACCTTCTTCAAATGGATCGCCTTGGAAGGTGAATAGGCCATCATCAGAGATGCTTACAGAGCATATCCCATCCTTTTCATCAAGCAGAACCGAGATGTGAGAAGCACCTGCTTCCACACTGTTCTCTACCCCCTCAAGGATGAGATCGAAAAGGCTCATCAGGCGAATTTATCTAATATTCCATGGACTTGGTTCTTCGAGACCTTTCCAAAGACCTCTCCTGATATCGTCATAACAGGCGCCAGTCCACAGCAACCGACACAGCGAACAGCCTCAAGCGAGAACTTTCCATCCTCGGTAAGGCCTCCGACCTCGAGTCCGAGCTCTTTTCCAAGCTCTTCGACAATCATATCGCCACCTTTAAGGTAGCACGCTGTTCCTAGGCAAACTTGGATGTTGTACTTGCCTGGTTTATTAAGCTTAAAGAAATGATAGAAGGTTAATACTCCCCAGATTGTAGCCATAGGGATACCGAGCCGCTTAGAGACTTCCTCAGCAGCTTCCCGGGAAACATATCCGAATTCCTCCTGAACCCTATGCAATATCATGATGAGATTGCCTGGTTTGCCACGCCATTCAGAGATAAAGTCAGAAAGCTCATCGGAGAATACGTCTTGAGCCATAACTCCTCCTTGATTCAAGTTATTCTTTGAAAGAATACTCCATTTGTCTGTAATGTTTCAAGAAAGAATATATGTAGATGGAATACAGAACATTAAATATTATTTTATTGACAAGTAAATCCAATTAATGTACTTCTATTCACAAAAAGTGGAGATTTTTTGATGAATAGTGATATGCTAGTTCGGATAACAAGGTATTATCGCGCTCTTAATCGCCTAAGAGCTATCGGTTTGGAGAAAGTTTTCGCGCACAATCTTGCTGATGCGGCAGGAGTTTCCGCGGCTATTGTGAGAAAAGATTTTTCCATACTTGAGATACATGGGCAGAAACGAGGTGGCTATGAGATAACAGAGCTAGTGGAAAAGCTTAGCGCGATACTCGGAAAAGGCGAAGAGCAGGATGTTGTGATAATAGGCTGCGGAAGGATCGGAAAAGCGCTCATGCACTACACCGGCTTCGAGCCAGATGGTATCAAGATCGTCGCAGGCTTTGACTCAGATCCGATTGTCTACTCCGATGCATCGAATCCCGTTCCAGTCTATCCGATGTCACGTTTGGATGAGGTTATAAGCGCACTTGGTGTGAAAGTTGCGATAATAACGGTTCCGGAATCAGCCGCAGCGGATACAGCAGAGAAACTCTTCGATGCAGGGATAAGGGGAATACTCAATTTCTCCCCCATTACGCTCAAGCCAAGACCTCAGACAGATAGCGAAAGCACTCCTGCTGTGATACATAATATAAATATCGCGCTTGAACTTGAGCAGATATTCTACGAGCTTCAGTTCCCGATGGTCAGGAAATAGCTCTTATCCACGAGAAAAGATACTGCTGGGAAAGCGCCTCATAGGGATGGAAGTAGGAGACGTCCTTATCCGGGTAATACTCGGAAAGGACTCTCTTCATCCATACGTCTATTGGAAAGCCATCTCTTCTCTGGTATGAGAAGATAAGGATGCACGAGGCTACCTTAGGCCCAATTCCCTTTATCTCCATGAGCCTCTTCTCCGCTTCTTCATAGGTAAGAGAATTATCGATTGTATCGAGAATCGATCGCTTTTCGATTGCATCAAGGATGAAAGGCGCACGAAAACCAACGCCAAGTGTCCTCAGCTCCTCTTCCGTTGTCCCTTTCATTTCCTCCGGAGTCGGGAAGGAATAGTAGCCCGGTTCCACTTCATGGCCATAATGCAAAGAAAGTCTGTCATAAAGGCCCATAATGCGCTTGATGTTATTGTTCTGTGATAGTATGAACGAGATCGTCGCAATCCAATGATCCTGCGAGAGCAAACGGATCAGCCCAGTGCGCTCTGTGGCTTTTTTAAGGATCTCATCCTTAGAAGCAATGGCTTCACGAGCCGCTTCATAGTCATAATCAAGATCGAAGTATTTACGCAAAAAAGGATCCGATGCTGCATCCTCTATGTTCTTTATACGTATGACGCGGTTATCAAGGACAGCAGTGAAATACTCTCCTTCCTCTCTCCAGCTGAATGTCTGGCCTCCAAGAAGTGTTTCCCTTAGATTCTCTTCCATAGCTCAGATCATATTCAAAGAGACCCTTCTAAACAATCTTCCTGAACGTTGCAATCACAGGAAGATGATCGGAAAATCCCCGGCCGGTAGAGCAATCGAAAGATAAAGGACGGGAAAGAAGATCCAGCATCTCGTACTCTGCAATGATTTCAAGCTCATCAAGATCAAAGGAAAACCCGTCTACGCCCTCTATGGACGAGAGGATCATATCATAGATATGCCATGCATTCTCATAGAAATATGTTCCTGGCATAGAATAAGAGACATCCTCGCTCAGAATCGGAGAATAGAGGATATCCTTGCCCACCCTTCCGGGATCTGCTGTTACGGATATCACAGTGTCGCTGTTATATACATCCGGATAGAGCGATAATGGTTCGTCAGATCTCCGCGGATCGATGTTGAAATCGCCTGCAACGATTATAAAGCTATCACTACGCGCTTCAATGAGCGATCTTAAATGCTCAAGCTGCCCTTTTCTCACCTCCGCCCCTGATTCTTCCAGCCGGCTTCTCAGGTGAACGCCGAATATCGTGAAGAGCGTGCCATCGATAAGAAAAGAAAGCTCCAGCAACGGCCGTTCTCCTTCAAAGGAATGCATCCTCACTGATACTGGCTTGAGTTTTGAGATAAAACCTACCGCTATCGGAGAAGAACCATCGGAGGCAAGACCGTAGTAGAAGTACCCCTTCTTCTTTAATCCATTTTCAATCAAGTCCGATAGCACAATCTCACTCTCGACTTCCTCAAGGATCATCACATCGGTATTTACGTATTTTCCTAGAAGCACTGCAAGATCACGGATTCTCTGATTATATACCGCTTCTGTATATCCATCGGATTTTCGGAATCCTTCAAATTCATCGCCATCTGCAACACTGTCAAAGAGTGCATAGCAATTGTATGTTGCAAGAGAGAAGACAGAGGGAGAAGAGGGGGCGCATGATGAGAGGATGAAAAGGCAAAGCAAAAACACTTGGAGCTTCATGCAATATATACGCTCCAAGTGCCCTATTCATCCAAAGTTTTCAGATCTCTGAACGACTTTCCACAATACGTGAAAGAAGACCATAGGCCTTTGCTTCCTCAGCGCTCATCCAATAGTCCCTTTCCGTATCCTTTTCAACCTCTTCCCTTGTCTTGCCTGTTGCCTTTGCAATGACATCATCGAGCTTATGCCTAAGATTCTCAATCTTATCGGCATAGATGGCAACATCGATAGCAACGCCTTTAAGCTGCGAGAGCGGCTGATGGATGAGGTAAGTTGAATTTGGGAATGCAACTCTCCTCTCAATAGGCACGGAGAGGAAAATCAATGCCGCAGCCGATGCAACAAGCCCCATTCCGATCACCGTCACGGGTGCTTTTACGAAGCGGATCATATCATAGATTGCAAAACCTGAATCAACATCACCCCCCGGGCTGTTGATATAAACATATATCGGGTCGGAGGACTCGCCGTCCAGAACCAGCATCTCTCTGGCAAACTCATCTGCCCTATCCTTGTTAATCTCACCAGAGATCAGGACTGAGCGCTGTTTAAGGAGCCTGTCGCAGAGGCTCGGATCCGGTTTATATTCCTTTTTCTCGTTTTCCATGGTTGGCATGATATCACTAATTATGAAAAAGCTCTATCGGAGAAATCAAAGCCGCCCGAAAGCGGCTCTCTTTATACACCTATTGCCTTTAGGATGAAATCGAGAATGAAGAGTATCGTTGCTCCGATAATGATCGGATGGATCTCCTTTGCTTTCTTTGTACAGATCTTTGTGACGCAGTACATGATGAAACCTGCTGCAATACCTGTTGTGATGCTGTATGTGAAGCTCATGATCGCAACGGTGAAGAATGCAGGCACAGCTTCGTTGAGATCCGACCAGCATATCTTCGCAAATGGCTCAACCATCAGGATACCTACGACGATAAGCGCTGGCGAGGTTGCCGCAGTCGGCACCATTCCGATAAGACCTGCAAATGGCAGACAGATGAGGAACATGATTGCCGTAGTCAAACTCGTCAGTCCCGTCTTTCCACCAACTGCAATACCCGCAGAGCTTTCTACATATGTCGTTGCATTGCTCGTTCCAAGCAGCGCTCCGATACTCGTTGCAAAACTGTCGGCAACAAGGGCCTTGTCCAAACGGCTCTTGAATCCGCTGCCCTCTAGCGCTTTCTCATCCTCTGCATCGAATATGCCGCTCTTACGTCCTGTTCCAATGAATGTCCCGATTGAATCAAAGGTATCGGAAAGACACATCGAGAAGATCGAGACAATTACAAACGGGAGCTTCGATGCATCTGAAAATAGCGATATAAGTCCATCTGAACCAAAGAACGCGAAGGATACATCCTTAAAACCTGCCCATGTTCCAGCGTCAGAGAAGATTGATGAAGGTAGCTGCGTAACCCCCATCGGAATACCGATAATCGTTGTTGCAACGATACCAATTAGGATCGCGCCCTTAATCTTCAAGACCATAAGCACGACAATGAGCAATAGGCCGATTACAGCAAGTACGAGCGATGGGTCAGTGAGATTCATCATGCCTGGCGTTACGTCTGTATTGAGCACAAGGGAACCGGCTTCCGGAGCTGTAAGTGTGAAGGAAATAAGGCCTGCATTATTGAGACCGAGGTATGCGATAAAAAGCCCTATACCTCCGCCGATTGCATTCTGTAGGCTCTCCGGGATGGATTTTACGATGGATTTCCTGAGCTTCGTAATCGTTACTACGATGTTTATAAGACCGCAGATAAAAACCATCGAAAGCGCCTGTCTCCAAGTAAAGCCACCTGCAAGGCATACAGTGAATGCAAAAAGCGCGTTCAGTCCCATTCCCGGAGCAACTGCATAAGGCACATTGGCAAATAATGCCATTATAAGGGTGCCTACAGCAGCAGATAGACACGTTGCCACGAAGACACCTTCGAAGCTCATTCCTGTAGTGCTAAGCATACCCGGATTAACGAATATGATGTACGCCATAGTGAAGAACGTGGTAAGACCAGCGACTATCTCGGTTTTTACCGATGCGTTCTTTTCCGTAAGACAGAAGAAATCTTTCATGTATTCCCCCTTTTTCCGAACGCCAAAGAGACAAGAGTCTCAGCCATAACCAATAAAAATTATATGTTCACTTACTTGATGGCGCAACACAAAGTCGTGCGAACTGTATGACATTACGAGAAGAGGGGCAGCGATGTATAAAATAATGCGCTTATCTGTAGAGATTTTGTTATTCTTCTTCGCAGATAACGCTCTCTGATATCTCTTTCGCTCTCCGTATTTCAGAGGGCGTGAAGCCCTTTCTGTAGAGGGCTGCAACAGCGCCATTCTCCCCTTTTTTCTTTGAAAGCGCTTCATAATACTTTGTAAGAGGCTCAATATATTCTTCCCTTTCCCACGCATCATCAAGGGCTTTTCGCGAAATGGAAGAGGGACAGCCTCTCTCTTTGAGCCGCAATGATAGGATTGCCTTTCCCTCTGGAAGCTTTCTAAGCCTTGACCGGATGAAGATCTCTGCAAAACGCTCTTCGGAAAGAAAACCTTCGCGCTTTACGCGCTCAATAGCTTCATCAATCTCGCTTTCAGTAAAGGAACGTTGTGATAGTTTCTCCCGGAGTTCTTTCTCCGTATGTTCTCGCACAGAGAGCAGTGAAATGGCCTTATCATATGCAGTCATGGCCATATAGTAACAGAAAAGGCCAGCCGTAGCTGACCTTTTTCGATAAAGCGGTTATCGCTTTGAGAACTGGAAGCGTCTTCTTGCGCCTCTCTGACCATATTTCTTTCTTTCGACCATTCTTGGGTCTCTTGTCATATAGCCAGCTTGGCGGAGAGCCTTTCTGTATGCCTCATCGTAATCAACAAGCGCTCTTGAAAGTCCATGTCTGCAAGCCTCTGCCTGTGCGCAGATACCGCCGCCATAGACGTTGATCAGAACATCGTACTTGCCCTGAGTCTCTGTTACCTCAAATGGCTGAACAACCTTAGCAGCGTTGATAGCATCTACAAAGTACGCTGATACATCCTTGCCATTGACTGTCACCTTACCATTTCCGTCCCTAAGGTAAACCCTAGCGACCGAGGTCTTACGGCGACCTACTCCGTGACCGAGATTGATTGACTTGTTATCATTTGCCATTGCGCCACTCCTTAAATCTCAACAGTGATAGGCTGCTGTGCCTGATGCGGATGCTCCGGTCCGGCATAGATCTTCACGTTTGTGAAGAGCCTCTTGCCAAGCTTTCCATGTGGAAGCATTCCCTTGATAGCATGCTCCATAGGATAGGTAGGCTTTCTCTCAAGCATCTTCTTGAGAGACTCCGCCTTGAGTCCACCTGGATACATTGAATGGCGATAGTAGATCTTGTCTTCCATCTTATTGCCGGTGACGCTAGCCTTGGCTGCATTGACGATGATTACATAATCGCCGAGATCCTGATGAGGAACAAACTCGGCCTTATTCTTACCCCTGAGGATCTTCGCAGCTTCCGCAGCTACGCGACCGAGGGTTTTGCCTTCTGCATCGATCAGATACCATTTCTTCTGAATCGACTGCGGCTTTACGAAAATAGTCTTCATAAAATCAACCTTCCATTATCTTCCCTGAGGGAGATGACCCTTTCCGATCTGGGCAAAGCACCCATTTCGAACGCATCGATCCTGCCAATAAGGATCCCTGAGAACTCCAGGTTCACCGAATCCCGAATGGAGCGTTTCTTTTATGGGTTTCCGGGGAAAGGAAGATTCTGAAGATTGCTCTTCGGCCCCATATCCAATCAGCTTTATCCATCAGGATATCCTGGAAAGGCAAAGCCCCTCTCAAGTCATGCGTGGGTGTGCAGATAACTGCACGATTCGGCATTATAGAGAAATAAGTACCTCTTTGTAAAGTCCTAAATCTTCTCTAGCGACGTACTTCCCTGTACGAATTTCGCAGTCGTTCTCGAAAAACGCACAGAGATGATTGTGTTAACGCCGACTTTCTCTATAGCAACGACTTCACCCTTCCCGTAATTCTCGCTTCTCACGTTGTCGCCGACAGAAAAGCTTTCGTCCGTCTTTCTCTTCTTCCGGATAACAGGACTGCCGGGCGTCCACAAAGGTTCTGTCGACATAGCCGTGCGTGGCTTAAAGTGGATAGAGTCCCCTACATGGGAGGAAAGCCCTGCTCGCCCTTTAGGAATTGACAATGCCGAGACCTCTCCACCGAGGAAATTGATGGGGATATCATCAAAGAAGCGCGTCGGTTCATGAAACTCCTGCCGCCCCCACATTGTGCGCATCGCAGCATAAGAAAGATACAGGTTCTTCCGTGCGCGCGTCATTGCAACGTACATCAACCTTCTCTCCTCTTCTATATCGGACAAATTCTCATCGCGGAAACCGGGGATAATCTCATCTTCCAATCCGACGACGAAGACCCTATCGAACTCAAGGCCTTTGGTATTATGCATCGTCATGAGCGTTACCCCGCTATTGCTTCCAGAATCATCGAGCGAGGATGAATCAAGCGCAATATTTTCCAGAAAAGCTGCAAGCGCTGCCTTTCCTGAGCCTGCATTATGCAGCGCAGAGACAAGCTCTCCGAGGTTTTCCATCTTCGTCTTTCTTACCGCTTTATCCGGCTCCTTGTTATAGTGGTCATATAGCCCGGTGCTTATGAGAGCGTCATTCATGATCTCACCAAGGTTTTTATCCTCAGTGAGTGCTTTCTCTGCAAGCTCCCAAGCCGATAGAAAATCAGAGCCGCTACCTTTTTTCGATTTCGAGAGAAAAGCTCTCAGGGCTTCCATCAGATCATCATCTTCTTCAAGGATAGCGCTGAGCTTCGCGTTACCTATTCCGCGCGTAGGCTTATTTATAATCCTTCTAAAGCTCACCTGATCATGGTGGTTTACAAGAAGGTACAGGAATGCAAGCGCATCCTTAATTTCCTCTCTTTCGTAGAAGCGCAATGCGCCTATTACCTTATAAGGGACTCTCATCCCAGTAAGCGCACGCTCGAAGATCTGGGACTGTGCGTTCGTACGGTAAAGAATCGCCGTGCTTTCATAGTCTCCGAAGCCTTTTATGAGATTTGCAATGCGCTCCCCTTCTTCATTACCATTCCGTGAAAAAAGAACAGCAGGCTTTGTCCCTGATTCATCGTATGCGCTGACAAGGTCTTTTTTATGGCGTCCTTTGTTGTGGGAAATGAGCGCTGCTGCTGCTCTGAGTATCTGAGAGGTTGAACGATAATTCTTCTCAAGCTTTATCTCACGGACATTCTCAAAGGAAAGGGAGAATGTGAGGATGTTCTCGATCTCAGCGCCGCGGAATGAATATATGGACTGATCGTCATCACCGACAGTCACAAGGCGTGTATCCGGGCCGACGAGGGCGCGAAGAAGCTCGAACTGCATCTTGTTCGAGTCCTGATACTCATCAACAAGCACCATCTTAAACCGTTTTTTGAAATATGAGGAAACCTCTTCATTATCCCTCAAAAGTTCCGTGCTCTTTACGATAAGATCGGCAAAATCGGCATTCCCTGATTTAGCAAGGGCCTCTTCATAACGTCTGAATGCACCGCGGAAGTCATAATCTGGGATAATCCCATCCAGTCCCGGTGACTCCGGCGTAAGGCCTTTGTCCTTTGCGCTGGATATAGCTTTCTGAACCTGTCTGAGATTGCGTTTATCTATATTTGCCACAACAGTCGACAGGAGCGAGAGCGAATCACTATCATCATAGATGCAGAATGTCGGGGAAAGACCGACACTTGTACCATAACGCCGCAGCAGATAGGCGCCGAAGGAATGGAAAGTCCTCATCTCAAGACCGCTTATATCAACGCCGGGAAGCATTGCCTCCACCCTCTCCCTCATCTCATTTGCCGCTCTATTTGTGAAGGTCACGGCAAGTATCTGATACGGCTTGTATATCCCTTGCGAAATTGCATATGCGATCTTGCTTGTTATCGTACGCGTCTTTCCAGAGCCGGCACATGCAAGAATCAGGAGATTATGATCGAAATCGAGAACAGCATCCCTCTGCTCTTCATTGAGAGTATCAAGGTCAATCAATTCTCACTCCTTCAAGGTCGATGCCCCTTACATTCGTTATGCCGACTCGAACCTTGTCTCCGGGGGACATATCGCGGCCCATGATGACAGTAAGGCCATCCACATCCGGCGCTTGTGAGTAGATTCTTCCAATCGCAAGATCTTCCCCTTCGATTTTGTCTTCAATGAGCGCCACATACTCCTTCCCGATAAAGCGGCTGAGGCGATCGCTTGTAATCTTCTCCTGCGCTTTCTCAAGCTCTTTCTGCCAGAGCGCTGCCGTTTTATGGGCTTTATCATGCTCCCTCTGCCCTCTCATAGCATAGGCAGGGGTATTCTCTTCCCTCGAATAGAGGAAGGAACCCATCCAATCAAAGGAAGCTTCATCTACGAATTTCAAAAGCTCCTCGAATGCCGCCCGGTCTTCTCCCGGATAGCCCAGCATCAGCGTTGTCCTTATTACAGCGTCATCGAGGTTATCGCGGATACGCTTAACAAGAGAGACATACTTCTCCCTGTCCCCTGTACGCTTCATCGAATGCAGCACACGTCTATCTGCATGCTGGAATGGGATATCAAAATAAGGAAGGATGTTCTTTCGCTCTTTAACAAGCTCGATAAGCCCGTCTGGGAATGTATCTGGATGAATGTAGAGCATACGAAGCACAAAATCACCCTCAAGCGATGAAAGCTTATCCATCAGCTGGACAAAACGGGAGTCTCCCTCGTCAGTTCCATAGGCCCCAAGATCCTGCGCTATTACGCATATTTCATAAATACCGTTTGAAATAAGGCTCTCCGCATCCTTTATAATCCTATCCATCGGTCTCGATCTAAGGGATCCACGGATTATAGGAATTGCACAGTAGGAACAGCAGTGGTTGCAGCCCTCGCTTATCTTTAGATAGGCACTCCCAGGATAGCCAAGAAGCACCGTTCTCTTATCGAGTTCACGGTCAGGATCCGGGTATTCTGGGATAATGACAGGTTTCTTGTCGAGGGATGTAAGCACCTCAGGGAACTTCGAGAGGTCATGGTTGCCGAATATCGCATCTGCCTCCTCAAGTTCCATATCTTTGCCATACCTCTGAGCAAGGCAGCCTGCCATAATGATCTTTGCATCAGGATTTGCATTATGGAGGGAGAAGAAGGTATCAATCGACTCCGTCTTTGCACTCTCGATGAAACCGCATGTATTAACAACAATCACATCCGCCTGAGAGACATCCTCTGTTCTCTCATATCCATGCTCTAAAGCGGACTCAAGCATTATCTCTGAATCGACTTGATTCTTTGCGCACCCAAGGCTTTCTATGTAGATCTTCACGCGTTAATCCTACCGCAATGAATAGTTGCAGAAAAGATAAGAATCTGCAACTATTTCCCCCGATGGAAAGAACGATAAGGGTAATCAGTGCACGGCTGAGAAACGAAATCATCAGGCTAAGAAAACTCCAGAAGGACAAAGAGCGGGAAATCGGCGTCTTTTCTCTTGCGGATGATATCTACATCTCTCCTACGCTCAGTGATGACCGCCTAGGATTCTTCCGTCCAAGCGTACTCGTAATCGTTCTCAGCGAAGATCTCGTAGCAAGCGGCGATACCGAGATAATCGACAATGTATTTCTGCATGAGCTATCACATGCACTCGACTACAGACTCTATGGGAATATCGGGCATGGCGCAACGTTCCATGAATGCTGCCGAATCCTTGGGGTAAAGGAAGGTTTTGATAAAAGCAAAGTCGTCCTTACAAGGGCAAGAAGCATAGGGAAAATAGAAAAGATACGTAAGCTCATGGCTATGGCGTCCTCTCCCTTCGAGAATGAGAGCGCGATTGCTATCAGGAAAGCGAAAGAGCTGATGGTCGAAAATGGCATAGGAGAAGAGGAAGAAACGGCGGATGAGAAGATATACTTTGCCGCCCTCTGCTCTTCGCTGCGCCTTTCATTCGGCGTAAAAGAGATAGTTGCGTATGTAGGAAATACATGCGGTACCTGTATCGTTATCACACATAGCCGAGAAAGCAAAAAGAGCATCCTGTCATATGGCAGCATTGATGAAGTTGAGTTCTCCATCTACCTTTATGACTATCTTATGACTGAGATAGAGAAAGCGATAAAGGAGAAGAGAAAACAGGGTGAGAAGGTATCGAGGGACAGCTTCATAAAAGGCATTGTCGATATCCTCAATGCGCGGACAAAGGAAGAGCGTACAGATACAGCGCTCATGGTTCTACAGGAAAGGAACATAGATAAAACCAACAGAATCGTCTATCCGCATGCAAGCCTGAAACGAAATAGCGGCCGCACCTCTGCAACCTTTGATCAGGAGAGCTACAATAACGGCAAGGTCTTCGGCGATAAACTCAACGTCCCTACTTCTCTAAAGCGGAAACTGTTGACGTAAATCAAGACTTCTCCAAAAAGGAAAGCAACCCGGATCTGTCCTTTATCCTGATATCTCCACCCTCTAAGGATATTATGTTTCTCTCTTCAAGCTCTTTCAGCGCCCTGTAGAAGCTTGCCCTGCTCATATGCGTGGCTTTTGCTATATCGCTCTTCTTGAATTTCGTAAGCTTATCATCACCTGCAAGAATCAAGAATTCTGCAAGACGCACAACAGAAAGACTCGACGAAAGCTGTCCTATGCGTTCAGTCAGGAACTGTATCTTCTCATTCAGAAGCACTGCATAAGCAGAAAAGAGCGCTTTGTCAGCGATAAGGCTATCCTTCACCCAACTATCGGGAAAGAGACGGAGCGTGGAGTCCTTTCTACAGACAATGCGCGTGTTTATTCCGCTTTCACTGAAAATATTGCTTATTCCGGTTATCTGTCCGGATGTAAGGGTTGATACAAGCGTCTCGCCTCCATCGAAGCTGACAAGGTAAACATCTATTATTCCTTCTATGATCAGGATAACATTGCACTCGCACTCGGAGGTAATATCCCCAGAGGATAGCGTCACTATCCTACCCTTCTCAGCGTTATCTTCAAGGAACGACCTGATTCTCTTTTCCGCATCCGTCATATAGTCAGGTTAGCCAGAGATAACTCTATAATCAAGAACCTTTTCCCGTTTGTGTCTCATATGAGACAATCTATAAATATGAGTTAGCATAAACTAATTGCATGAAGAAGATGATAATGCTCCTTGGCGCAGAAGCCAGCGGGAAAACAACAGTTGCACGAGGCCTGATAAAAACCCTCAGCGCACATTCTCGTATTTCCTATGCCAAAATGGAGTGTATATCAAGCGATGATGCAAAAACCGTGAAAAGGCTTGGCGTTCCTGCGCTTACTGCACTCAGCGAGGATATCTGCCCAGATCACTATCTTGTCTCAAATCTACCGGAGCTATGGACTTGGGCGGAGGAAAAGGACTCGGATTACCTAATCATAGAGACTGCAGGGCTCTGCCGCAGATGCAGTCCGGCAACATCAAACAGCCTTTCCATATGCATAAGCGATGCAACAGCAAGCCTGAAAAGCCCACAGGGAATGGGGCCTATGCTGAGCAGGGCGGATGCTGTTGTAATCACAAAGTGCGATCTTGTCAGTCAGGCAGAGAAGGAAATAATCCACTGCAATCTCACAATCTGCAATCCCGATGCCCGTTACTTCTTCTCGGAGGGCAGTTCCTGCTATGGCCTTGATCTTCTCGCATCATGGATACAAACACTTTCCCCTACAAAGTCCTACGAAAATGATGAACTCAGGCACCCTATGCCATCTGCTGTCTGTTCCTACTGTGTTGGAGAGCGCAGGGTAGGCTCTGCGTTCCAGCTGGGGATAGTAAACAAGCTCAATCCAAAGGAGGCGGAAGTATGAAGAGCATCACTATTCTCCCAGGAACCGACAAGAACGGCAGAAAGGAAGATTTTGATGAAATAACCTTAAATTCTGGAAGCATCTATGCAATAGTCGGCAACACCGGAAGCGGAAAGAGCAGACTGATGAAGGATATAGAGGCGCTTTCTGCGCAAGATACAATCACAAGACGTACCGTGCTTGTCGATGGGAAAACAGTGCCGCTTGAGGCGCGAAGCCATCTCTCTTTTTCACTCATTGCCCATCTTGGCCAATACATGCGCTTCTCTGTAGATACCACTATCGAAGACTTTCTCGATCTCCATGCACGATCGCGCGGTGTGAAGGTATCGAAGGAAGAGATTATAGAAGACGCGAATAAGATTACGAATGAACCGATTGGACTTCAAATGAACCTAACGGAGTTATCCGGGGGACAGAGCCGTGCCCTGATGGTCAGCGACATTGCGCATATCTCAGACTGCCCTGTCGTCTTGATAGACGAGATAGAGAACGCAGGCATAAACAAGGATGAGGCAATCAAGCAGCTGGTGAGGAAGGAGAAACTTGTCCTACTCTCCACGCATGACATACATACAGCCCTATATGCAGAAGAAAGGCTTGTCATGAAAAATGGAGCGATAGCAAAAGCGAGAAAGCGAAGCGAAAAAGAGACCATTCTCTTCGAAATCCTTACAAAGAATCAGGAAATACAGAATAAAAGACAGCAGATGCTGAGAAATGGAGATGAGATAATATGAGAAGACTCAGTTTGTATTGGTCGAATATATGCGTGCTATCAAAGGTGGAGAGCGTTATACTCAATAGACTCAGCGCACTGCTGAGGGAAAGGGGCATAGAACTTATAGTCTCCCGTTTTGGGCTAGGACAGAAGTACAGGTTATCAGATTATGTGATGAAGGACAGAACCATCCCCGATATAATCGTCTCAACTGATCTGGAAATATATGAGAATAAGGCCATTTTTAACCATTTAGGGCCGAATCTAAGGGATCTTAGCTCAATGGCGGAGTTCAAGGACGATAGATTCGCACCAAGCCTTATGCGCGATGGAAGAATGCTTCCTTTTCTCTCCATCCCCCTTGTTTTCCATTCAAACAGCATTCAAGGCCCCCTCTCTCTTGAATCTGTTGCAAAAGATGGTCTCAGCTTTGCTTTTGGAGGCGTATCAAACTCAGCCGGGCGTACAATAGTGAAACTTATCTGGGATCATTATGGCATAGAGAGTGCGGAAAACCTTTTCAGAAATAGCCTTGTCACCCCCATGCCTATAGGTGCATATACAGCTTCAAAGAACAATCAGAAAGATATTTCGATATCTCCGCTCCTGTTCCCTCTTTCTGGAAATATAGGGCATATCTACGCACCGGAAGAAGGCGCGGTGGCTATTCCTTCGTACATATCGATATCATCAGAGATTGATGAAGAGACAGCAGCGCTTTTTCTTTCCCTTATACTGAGTCGCGATGTAACTGATTACTATGTGAATAGTCATCTCTACTGCCCGATAAAAGACAGTGCAGAGAATAGATGGCTCAATGAACATTGCGATCGATTCTTTACAATAAGAGAATGCTGGTTTGAGTCCACCAGCAGCGAGGAGTTCGATGCATTTTACAATAAGATGATGGAAAGAGCAGGTGCGCTGATATCCGGAGAATATGCCTGAGACATATCATTTCTTTGGGCACGGAAATGCCCTTGAGGCAAACGCTCTTCCATGAAAGGACGGCGAATCCTATAATATCGGCATGATACGTTTATCCCCGAAAAAACCTACCGGAACCGTTTCAGTCCCAGCTTCAAAAAGTCAGACGATAAGAGCGTTCCTCATCGCTTGCTTTTCAAGGGAGAAGAGCATTATCAGGCATCCGCTTATATCCGCAGATACACAATCAGCTATATCAGCAGTGGAAGCACTCGGTGCGAAGGTGACTTTCAGCGACGACTCTGAGATTGCATATGTTGATGCTACGAATGTTAATATAAACGAGAGCTTGACAATCGATGCAGGAAACAGCGGTACGACAGAATATCTGCTTCTGCCTATGGCAGCCTCTCTCGGTTTTGATGTAACAATAACAGGCGACAGCCAGCTTTGCTCGCGTCCAGTAGGGCCTTTAGCTACTGCTCTTGTGAATCTTGGCGCAGAGGTTAAGACAACAGACGGGAAGCCTCCTGTTACTGTCCGCGGCCCCATAAAGGGCGGTAGTACGATTATCGAATGCAAATCCAGCCAGTATCTTTCAGGGCTTCTTCTTGGGACTGCGATGGGAGAAGGAGACTCGAGGATCGACTGTTCTCTTCTTTATGAGAAGCCCTATGTAACACTTACATTAGGCTGGCTCGATAAACAAGGCATCAAATATAAGATCAGCGATGATTATGAGCATGCTACTGTACTGGGCGGCCAGCGTTATCATGGTTTTGACGAATATATTGCAGGAGATTGGTCTTCTGCTTCATTTTTCCTTGCAATGGCTGCAATGGGAGGTTCGTCTATCACTGTGAAAGGTCTTGATAAAGATGACCCCCAAGGGGACAAGCACATCCTCGATATCCTAGAGAGGATGGGGGCGGCTGTTCAATGGAGCGATAATGCTGTAACTATAACAGGGCCGGAGAAGCTTCAAGGCGGTACATTCGATCTCAATGCCATCCCTGATACCCTCCCTATCCTTGCTGTCACGGCTGCGTGCGCGGTCGGTATTACAAAGCTTACGAATGTTCCGCAGGCAAGAATCAAGGAAACGGATCGCATCACATGCATGAGAAAAAACCTTGAGGCACTTGGCGTAAGAGCCGAAGAAGAGAAGGATGGACTTGTAATATATGGCGATGGCCATGTAGCAGGAGGGGCCGTAAAGGGGTATGGAGATCATAGGATCATAATGGCACTTGCCTCTCTCTCTGCCGGCGCTGATGGTGATATCATAATCGACGACGAGAGTGCGGCGGCAGTAACCTTCCCTACATTCTTCGCGCTTTTGGAAGAGGTCAGGAAATGAAAACATATGATTTACGTTCAGATACTTTCACAAAGCCTACGGAGGCTATGCGAAAGGCGATGTATGAAGCAGAGGTCGGTGATGATGTATATGGCGAGGATCCGACGGTAAATAAGCTTCAGAAAATGGCTGAGGAGATTACCGGGAAAGAGAGTGCGCTTGTCATCTCTTCCGGCTGTATGGGAAACCTCATTCCCCATATGATTAAAGGAGGAAGGGGGAAGGAAGTCCTGACCTCCGCTTATTCTCATATTGTGAACCATGAGATCGGGGCGATTGCATCGATTTCGGGAACGCTTCCTGTTATCGTGCCATCGGAGCTTGGGATAATGAGGGCTGAGGACGTCGAGGCATCGATCCATGGCTACTCTTACGATATGTCCGAAACAGCGATGATAGAGACGGAGAACTCAACATCGGGCATCGTCTACCCTATCGATGAACTAAAGAAAATAAAGCGTGTTGCAGAGAAACACAATCTCTGGGTGCATCAGGATGGGGCAAGGATATTCAATGCTTCGATTGAATCCGGTGTAAGCGTAAAGGAATATGCATCAACATCCGATGATATTACCTTCTGTTTATCAAAGGGACTTGGCGCACCGGCGCTGTCGATAATCTCTTCTGATAGCGATTTCATAGAAAAAGCAAAGAGATGCAAGAAGATACTTGGCGGCGGAATGAGGCAGATCGGCATCCTTGCGGCGGCAGGTATCTATGCTTTGGAACACAATGTCGAGAGGCTTAGAAGCGATCATCAGCATAGAGCGGCGATTTCAGATGCGCTTGGCAAAACGCCTTGGGCTGATATCCTGATCTCTGAGACAAATATGATTTTCTTTTCATCCAAATACCCGATGAAAAGAATAATCGAGGCCATGGCAAAACGTGGGATACTGATGCTCGAAGACGCTGGAAAAGGACGGATTGTGCTTTCGCTTAATATCAGCGATGAGGACACGGATGAGATCGTGTCGCTCATTTCCACGATCGAGGAAGGAGAACTTCGTGAATAGCGTCGTAGCAGTGTATTCAGCAACAGGTAACAGCCTTGCCGTTGCTAAGCGCATAGAAAGCGGTGAAATACACATGGTTGAGGAATTTCTGGATGGGGAATATACGCTTGATGAAAACACCGAGCGCCTTGGCCTTGTCTTTCCCATAAACTGCTTCGGTATTCCCTACCCTATACAGCGGTTTATAAAAGAGTATCTTGCGCATCGTGATAACTCCAATCTTCAATATATCTACGGTGTTGTGACATATGCGAAAGCGCCGCTTACAGTGCTTGCAGACTTGGAGACAGAGCTTAGCAATATCGGATGCGCGCTTTCATATGGCATTTCGATAAAGCTTCCTCTTGCATATCTGCCCTTGAAGAAGAAAGCTGTGAGCGAAATCGAGACGCTTGCTGCAATCAACAAGGTGGAGAAGAAGATCAATAGGTGCAAGAAAGAGATAGAAGATGAAACTATCTCAATCCCCAGCCGCGGCTTATTCAGGAGAGCTATCCGATTTCTATCAAGGTTATCGACAGAGCCACGCAAAAACGACAAGCTAGCTGTGGAAGGTAGCTGTACAGGGTGCGGTATCTGCACACATATCTGCCCTATGGATAATATAGAAATCGAGAATGGGAAGGCTATCTATAAAGACAGATGCATATCCTGCTTTGCCTGTTATCATAGATGTCCGGAGAATGCAATTGCATATCCCGGAGCAAGTGGTCAGTACCAAGGTCTTGTTGAAACAAAGGAGCTTTACAGAAGATGAATTTCGATATACCGGCAGTAAGACGCGGAACGAATAGCGAGAAATGGAACAGCGCATCGATTGAGAGCATTGCGGCGAATCCTGATGCAGAACCCTTCTGGGTTGCTGATATGGATTTTCTGCCAGATCCAGAGATACAGAATGCAGGAAAGGCACTTGCGGAACTCGGAATCTATGCATACCCAAGTTTCGGAAAGAGCGTAGAAGAGGCAGCGTCTGCTTGGTGCAAGAAGAAACATGGCTGGGATGTTGGTAGCGATGATCTTACATTCACGATGGGCATGCTCCATGGCATTGCCTCCGCTATTGATATCTTCACCGAAAAAGGCGACAAGATCCTTGTCCCCTCCCCTATGTATAGGCCCTTCCGGGATATCCCCATAAATCTTGAAAGGACGCTTGTAGAGCATAATCTCGGATACAGCAATAATACATTCTTCCTCGATAGAGAGCGCTTCTCAAAAGCAATGGATGGCGTTAAATGCATCATCTTCTGTTCCCCTCAGAATCCCTCAGGAATCGTCTTCAGCAAGGATGATCTGACGTTCGTTTTAGAGGAAGCAAAGAAGCGTGACATACTTGTTATCTCAGATGAGATCCATTCCGATCTTGTCCATGATGGAGAGAAGCACATTCCTATGGGAATGGCGAATGAGAGCGTAGGTGCAGACTGCATCACTTACTTTGCGCCGTCAAAGACATTCAACATTGCAGGAGAGCACTGTGCATTTGCCCACTTCTCCAATAAAGAGAGGGAAAAGGCATTCAGAACTCGTGAAAGTGCAATGAGGCTATCTGGTATTTCGATAACAATCGGAGAGCTTGCACGCGTAGCTTATGAACGCGGCTATGAATATAATGCAGAACTCTGCACATACCTTACAGAGAGTGCAAAGCTCATGCGGGAATACCTTGAGAAGAACACAGAGCTTAGAATGGTGAATGGCGGCGCTTCCTTTGTCACCTTCATCGATTGTTCTGCTATCTATGATAAAGTTGCAAAGAAGGAAAAGGAAAACCCTGAACGCTATGAGGGCGGTAAAGGCGGCGGTGTTCTCTCTAGGTTCTTCGGCGTGGAAGCAGGCGTTGCAATGAATGACGGTACGTGGTTCGGCGATGACTGGAAAGAATTTGTACGCTTTAACTACGGAACTTCGAGAAAGAATGTCATGGCAGCACTCGAAAGGATGAAGAGTGCGATAGACACGCTCTGAAAAAAAATGAACTGCCCGAGCCTTTGCCCAAGACAGTCCATTTTCATAGTTCTGAAAGACAGAGCAAGGGATGCTGATTATCCCTTGCCTAGTCACTATTTAATGAATTTAACTTCTTTTATGATTTCCTCATACGCTTCTTCTTTTCTCTTGTTGTATTCCACCTTCTTCTCTTCAAACATATTTCGTCCATCAGTATCGATTGATACGATAAGAGGGCCAAACTCTTTAACTCTACATACCCAAAGAGTTTCTGGCATACCAAGATCTCTCCACTGAGCATCTTCGATCTCTTCAACCTCAGTTGCTGCTAAAACCGCGCATCCTGCTGGGAAGACACAGTGTAAAGCTTTGAACTCTTTGCAGCCTCTTTGCGTACCTTCTCCCATACCACCTTTACCGACAACAAGCCGAACGCCTGTTTCTTTGATAAATTCGTATTCGAATTTTTCCATTCTCATACTTGTAGTCGGGCCAACCGAAACCATTTGGAACTTATCATTATCAAGAGGACGGATGATTGGGCCGGCATGTAAGATTGCACCGCCACGGATATCTACGGGAAGAGGCATCTTTTCTTCAATCAAGCGTCTATGCGCAACATCACGGCATGTCACGATATGACCTGTAAGATATATGATATCGCCAACATGGATATCTTTAAGATCTTCTTCTTTGATAGGTGTAGTCAGAATCTTCTTTTCACTCATAATGTCACCCCTGAATGCGTTGTGATTTCATATTCAAAATTCTTGTCAAAAATTATGTGGCCTCTTCTATGCGACCAACAGCCAACATTAACTGCAACACCTATCGTAGATGGATGCCGAGCCGTGTTTTCGATATTAACGCCCATTACAGACATCTTGCCGCCCATTCCCTGAGGGCCAAGACCTATCTTATTGATGCCGTCTTCAAGAAGCCTTTCCATCTTTGCAGCTCTTTCATTCTTATTGTGGCTGCCAATTGGTCTCATAAGAGCTTTCTTTGAAAGCAGCGCTGCTGTTTCTACACTTGTTGCGACGCCAACGCCAACCAACAACGGAGGACAAGCATTAAGACCGTAAGATGTCATAACATCAAGAACAAACCTCGTAACGCCTTCATATCCCATACCAGGCATAAGAACGCCAGCTTTTCCGGGAAGCGTGCATCCGCCGCCTGCCATATAAGTATAAATCTCTACTTTATCGCTATCTGGTACGATCTCCCAAAAGACAGTAGGAGTACCCTTACCAACATTGCGTCCGGTATTGTATTCATCAAAAGTCTCTACGCTATTATGTCTTAGAGGCATGGCAAATGTTGATTCAACTACAGCATCTTTCAATATTGCTTCTAGTTCGCCAAGCAAAGGAAAAGAGGCTCCGCACTTTACCCAAAACTGCAATACACCAGTATCTTGGCAGCAGGGACGGTTCAAATCCCAAGCAAGCTTTTGGTTCTTTTCCATTGTATTGTAAATTGTCTGAGCAAGATCTCCTGTTTCAATCTCTTTCAGCTCTGCAAGTTTTTTTTCTACATCATCAGGAAGCTTTTTTGAAACATATGAAATGAAAGAAGCCATGAGATGAGTCAGTTGTTCTCTTTTTTCTTTGTTATCCATATAAAAACCTCTATTTATTTAATTTGGGAAGAATGGGAAGAAAATCGGTAGTAGAATCATGTTGACTACGATTGCAATTACAATAAGCGGTAAACCTGCTTTTACGTAATCCATAAATCTATATCCACCGGCAGACAGCACCATCGTATTTGCAGGCATTCCAATCGGCGTTGCATATGCGCAGCTTCCTCCAATAACAGTCGCCATAAGTACTGCCTTAGGATCCGCCCCGACTTGGGTTGCAATGCTAAGCGCAATAGGTACCAACAATGCTGTTGTTGCGGTATTGCTCATGAAATTAGTAAGAATACATGCAATCATGAAGATTACAAATGTCAGAAGAAGCGGAGATGGATTAGATCCAAGGACTCCAATAACTGCATTTGCAATTAACGGGCCAGCGCCTGATACTTCAAGAGCCTTTGCAAGCGCGAGCGTTCCTCCAAAGAGGAAGATTGTCTGCATATCGATACTCTTATAGGCTTGCTTTTCTGAAATAACGCCGAGAAGAACAAGCAAAATCGCTCCAGTACATCCCGAAACGTAAAGCTTAATGCCAATTTGTTCTTCAAAGATCATAGCAAAAACCGTAAGGACAAGGATTATCAATGATGCATACTGCTTCCATACTGGAACATCTTTTGTTTCAGCCTTCTTATCAAAAACAGTGTCATTTGAAATGCATTTACTTGCATCCGGCAGAAGCTTGTAACCAAAGAACGCAAAATACAGTATACCGCAGATCAGCAATGGTAAACCTGTGCAGGCATATTCAAAAAAACCGAAACTCAAGCCGATATTCTGCAATGCGGACTGCGCGATCATATTTCCCGGAGCGCCAATGAGAGAAAGATTCCCTCCCATTGCAGCAGCGAAAACCAATGGCAGCAAAAGCCTTGATCTTGAATAGCCAGACTTGGCGGCAATACCAATTGCAACAGGAATCAAAACCGCAGCAGTGCCTGTATTAGACAAGAAGCCGCTCATAAGACCTGTCACCAACATTACGGCAACAATCGTCATTCGCTCTGTCTTTGCAAATCGTGTAACGATTCCTCCAACCTTTTCTGCCATTCCTGTTTCAAAGAACGCGCCGCCTACGATGAACATCGCGACAAAAAGAATGACGTTGGTATCAACAAAGCCAACAAACGCTTCCGCAGGAGTCAAAACCCCAGTAAGAATCAGACCAATACAGACCATCATGCTTGTAACTGCCAAAGGAATCTTTTCCCATACAAACAAGATGATTGCAGCCACCAAGAATACTAATGTGATTGCGGCCGAACTCATATGTACCCCTCTTTTACATTATCTGATATTTGATTTTTGATAATGTATCCATTTGCTCCAATCATAACATGCAATCTTGCATTGTCAAGGAAAAATTTCATCTATAAATCAGTCGTCATTTTGCAGATGAGTCAGCATGCTTTCCATACTTCTATAGATATGGCGGCGCATAAGATCATATGCCCCTTTTTCATCGTGGCTTTCTATTCTATGGAAGATTTTAATATGTTCAATTATTGAGATTTTTGCATACTCTTCAACCGTCACACGGTATCCCATCGATAGCCCATTCCAAAGATTCGAGGCCATATCATGAAGTTTTTGGTTTCCAGACGCTTTCCAAATTGCAACATGAAACGCTTGGTTCAAATCAGCATAAGAGGAGTAATCTCCATTCTCTATAATAGTGCCGGAAGCATCTACGATTCTTTCAATCTCTGTGATATCAGAATCATTCTCTGCAACAAGGCGAGCCGCCTCACCTTCCAAAGCTGCTCTCACACCATAGTGATCCCTTACCCATGATTCACTTAGTCCAATTACGATCGCACCTTTATTCGGTCGAAGTCTTATCAAGCCTTCTTGCGATAATATTTGATATGCTTCCCGTACGGGAGTTGCTGAAACACCAAGCATCTCAGCAATACTTTCAATGCTTATTTCCTGATCCTTTTTAAGCTCTTTGCTCATGATCGCTTTTCTTAAAGCAGATGCAACGCGTTCCCTAGCAGGTAAAAGTTCAATCGGTCTTAAACTCAGCATATCGCAGCTCCTTCTAAGTCAGTAAGCAATGCCTCAAGATATTGATCAAATAAAATCGATTTGCTTTCTGAATCTATTTTCCCCAGAATCTCTAAACGTTTCTCATTCTTATTATTCATAAAGAAATATGAGATGTAACCTGAGATAATCGTATTTATATTTGATACTACGATCGGGTTTTTTGTAGCGTTTGCATAAGATAAGTGCCAGGAATACTCGTCACTTGCATCAAGCAAAGAGAAATCCACAAAGGCAGTAAGTCCTTTTTCCATGCCGACAAAAGCAGAAAAAATCGCCCTGCATTTTTCCCTCGTAAGCCCATTGACCCTCACATGACGATTCTCAAGGCGAGTAAGAATACCTTCGGTACATAAACGTTGAAAAGCTTCTCTTACAGGCATTCTGGAAAGGCCTAAGCTCTCTGCTATTTCGTTCTGCGTTATCTCTTCGCCATCCTTAAGCTTGCCTGTATATACAAGTGCCTTGATCTGGTCAGCAATTATATCCTTAGTCTGTTTGCTCTCAAGTTTTCTCACAGCTCCTTACCCTCTTTTTCATATATCCTTCACTTAGATAAACAGCGCCCAGCGGATTATGTGCAAGGACTCTATCTTTTACGGCGAAAGTAGTAGTCAAGACATGTGAATACTTATAAAAGAGACTATCATGGCCGACGCAAAGACCAAGAACGATATTAAACTCAGTCCCTGCTTCCTCTAAGAATGCAGCTTGTGCAATTGGATTACACATCGGTTCAAATTCACCCTCATGGACTTTATGGGCAATGTGGGCTTCGCATTTATCGACTCCGGCTGTTTTGCAAATCACAGAAGATACTTCAAAGCCATTAGCGGTGAGAATATCAGATGCAATTTTAGCCTCATGTCTCAGCCCCCTGCAAAAGGCCAGTCCAAGATGCTTAAAGCCCATCATATGGGAAAATTCCATTATCTCTTTCAGTCTCACCCACTCTCCATAACCAAGTGCTTCTATCTCTGAGGAAAGAATATAAAATCTGCGATTTTCCTCTTTCGCGTATTCATGCAAAGCTTTAGCCATCAGCTCTTTATTGTTCATCGGACAATTCTTTGGCAGAGAGCCTTTGTCTTTCTTACTGCACTCGTGTTTCAGACAGTTTGCACATGTATATGTCATGAGAAAATAATGTATCCATTTATTTCAAAAGTCAACGAAACACGCGAAAGAGCAAGCAGTTTAGCAATCGACCTCATCGCCGTTTTTATCGAAGAAAGCACTTCTCGACCAATCCCGTACATATAGGACTGTCGAAAGACATCGTTTTCTGTAAATACCTTCCATTGCCTCTGCATATTTTGCTATCTGGCCTTTATGCATCTCTGGGATTTTTTTCTTATCAGTCTTGTAATCGACAACGAGAAGATGATCAGGATAATGTATAAGAAGGTCTACTGAACCTTCTACGACCATATCGCCATCAGGATAGTAGAATCTCACTTCCACCTCTTTCGCATTTCCCTCTACATACTCCTTATAGAACGAAGATGAAAGAAAACTCTCTGCTATATCAGAAGCAGCACGTTCAAGCTCTATGTTCTCTTCATCGGAAAGTCCCTTTTCCCAGATATTCCCGCAAGGACGAGATGAAAGAAGTGATTCAAGCTTTGCATGAACCATAGTTCCGAATACGGTATATAGATTTTTATTTGCAATCAAACCATCCACATGAAGCGAAGGAAGAGTCTCACCTTCCATAAAGGAATTGTCTTTATCTTCAAGACTATCCTTCACACCAATCCTGATACTTCCATCCTCCCCCTTTTTGTATTCTTCTTTTCCATACCAGAATGCACGATCGATATCCTTATGCTCAGGATAGAGTTCTGAGGCAGCTCTGTCTTCTATTCTCTCTATAGGGAGAGCTGACGCAGAAGAATAAAACTCATAAAGCGAATGATTACCCCCTTTCTTCTTTTGTACCCCTGTGATTACAAGGTGATCCATCGCTCTTGTAAGCGCTACATATAAAACACGCTTCCTCTCAGCAATTTCACGGCGCTTTTCATAACGCGAAAAAAGATCCGCGATAGGATATCCCGAGTCCTTTGGCTCAAGTACGATAAGCCCATCGACACAGACAAGATGATTTGGATCTGCATTTCCAAGGCCACGGGTTGAATCTGCAAGGATGACAATCGGAAATTCAAGCCCTTTCGATTTATGAACAGTCATCATCGACACAGCATCGCTTGAAAAGTGCTGTATAGCTACATTCTCCATCTTCTCCACAGAACCTATGAGCGGCCTCAGTTCATCAAGGAAGGAGGAGAAGCTTCGTCCTTTTTCGTCAAAACTCTCAGCCAATGTCCAGATATACTCAAAGTGCTCTTCATAAACAGCGAGTTCTGGGCGTTTTACCAAGAATGAATGGTATCCTCCCTCATAGTAGAGGGTATCGAGGATGGAAGTAATCGACGCTCTTCCGATAAGTGCGCGCACTCTATGATAGAGCGCTGCAAGACTTTCGTAGGAAACCTTATCGTCCTTTCGTTCGAATATTACCTCTCCGCAGAATGCCATAAACGGCTCAGAGCTATCTGCAAAAGCAAGAAGGCCATCATCGGAGATACGCGCAAATGGCGAACGAAGAAGAGTTAGGAAGGCAAGCTTATCATTGGGATACAACAGCAATTGCAGAAAGGAATAGAAGTCGCTTGCAACACCATCTAATGTTGTTGAAGCACTTTCTACGACAGTATATGGAATACCATGAACACGGAATGCACGTTCAAACGGCATCTGCGCCTTTGTCGTCTGCACAAGAATTGCGATATCCGAATAGGAAGGACGCCTTGGCTTTCCATCCTTTCCGCTAACAAGATAATCATGGCCGCTTACAATCTCTTTTACCAGATCTGCAACATATAAAGCCTCGGCTTCATCGGGTTCTGCATTTTCCTCTGTTCTCATACCATCATCGCTATAGATAGCAACGCGGATCCTAGGCTCTATCCCTTCACGCTTTTCACGGGAAGTTATCATTTCATGCTCTGCCTCAAAAGACGAGGAATCAATACCCAGAAATCCTCCGATAAGAGCCTCCTCTTCCTCCTCAAAGCATTCGCTTTCATGTGGCGTAAAGACCGTTTCAAAAACTGCATTGAAATGATTTATCAATCCAGGCTCTGAGCGATAATTTCGCGAAAGAGAGAGCACAGCGCCGTTTATCGAGGAAATATCATTACGGAGAGCGCGGAATACAGAGACATCTGCGCCGCGAAAATAATAAATCGACTGTTTATCATCACCGACAAAGAAAAGCTTCTCCGGATCCGTATCCTTGATGCTCGGAATAGTGGAAAGAGCCGAATCCAGCTTTTCGGAAAGGAGGTAGAGCATATCGCGCTGAGTTGCATTATTATCCTGAAACTCATCGATCATAATGTACTTGAACTTTCTTTTGTAGAAGTTCCTAACATCGATATTCTCTATCAATATAGTCTTTGCAAGCGTCTCAACATCCTTAAAGGAGAGCATTCCAAGGCTTCTCTTTTTTGATTGAACACGGGTGATAAACGCTTCAACAAGGAGGGAGAAGCTCTCTACAAATGGATTAGCACTATCAATTGGCAAAGCCTGTTTGAGTTTCTCAAGAAACGGTCTGTAAGTACCCTTTACAAAATCATTAAGCTCTGCAATTCCCCTCGTCTTTTTGAGGTCTAGTTTGGACATCTCCTGATAACGCCCTTCCTCATATGCCCTTATGCTGTCATTTATCTCCTCTTCCAGCTTTGTATGGGTCGCTTCGTTAATCAAACGAAGATTCTCGATTATAGTATCTCCTTTATCTATAAGGACTTTTATATATTCAGAGAGAAGACTTTCAAAGGCTTTCATATTCTTCTCTTTGGTAAAGGAGGTAAGAATGTCAGTATTCCTTACAATTGTGCTGAAAAGTCCATAGAGCTTATCTTGGGCATATTCGGCAGAGAGCAGAAGAAAAGCTTTCCTGTACTCATCCTCCTCTATCATCTCGTCGAATATGGTTCTCACCATATCCTCTCTCTCATTCTCATCAAGCTCAGAGAAATCACGGGTCACGCCATAGCGAAGCGAATCTGTACGGGCTATCTCACTCCAAAAGGAGTCCAATGTAGAGATACGTGAAAGCGGAAAATGTGATGAAAGCTCCTCAGAAAGCCTCTCATCATCCTCTGCTGCAAGAGAAAGCATTCCATGTATGCGCTCATACATCTCCCCTGCGGCCTTCCTTGTGAATGTCAGCGTAAGTATTTCATCTGCATGGGCTTTTCCCTCCATTACAAGACGTAAAAAACGAAGGGATAATACCGTAGTCTTTCCAGAGCCTGCCCCTGCTGATACCACCGTTGATTTATCTGAATAGACAGCCGCTAACTGTTCATCGGAAAGCTTACGTCCGATTTTCTCCAAAAATCCATCGAAGTTCATCTTACAGCAAACCTCCTTCTACAAACGCCCCTATACGCACAGCCCTGACAGTTCTGATCATTAGATATAGCGCGCCAATCGCCTTTTTCCATACCTTCTGCCACTATTTTCAACTGATCTAACACCTCTTCATCAGAGACAGAAAGGTCTACATCCGTAAGTTTTCCATCACGAAGCGATATAAAGTATGCCTTGCTGACACTGCCATTGCACTCACCTTCTGCAAGAAGCTTATAGAAGAACATCTGGTATCGCATCGTTGAAAGATCGTTTTTAGAAAACTTTTTACCGCTCTTGTAATCGAATATAAGATATTCCCCATCCTCACTGACACCGAGCCTATCGATCTTACCTTTGAGTATTACGCCAATATCGTCAACGGAGTGCTCAAGCCATCGCTCAAGGCCATCCTCTGCAGTTGATGATATCTTATCCATCTCATGGACAATCGTAATGAGATTATCTAAATAAACCGCTCTCGTATTCTCAACAATGAGATCCGTTGCTCTCTGCTCAAAGGACGAAAGGCCAACGCCATTCTTCCAATTCTCCATCTCTTCATCAAAGAGATGCGGAATAACTGTATCTGGATCGCCGCCGCCTTCCTTATAGTAGCGTTCAAGAACCTTATGAAGCTTCGTTCCCCTCTCTGCAACATCCAGCATCGATGATTCCATCAAAAGAATATTATTAAGCCCAAATCGGTACTTTAATGCATATACATATTGGCATTTCTTATAAGCATCGAATGAGGAGAACGAGAGGGAAAGCGGTGGAGCGAGAGGCTTTCCAAGGTGTCCATATGTAAAATCTTCATCATATGGTCTCTCTCTCAGAGAAGAAGCAAGCGCAGCTCTGTACCCAGCTCTCTGCAATGGATAGATTCTCTCAACCTCTCCAAGTACGCTCTCTTCTTTCCATGAATCCATACCGCTCTCTGCATTCTCAGCACTGAGAGCAGAAAGCGGAAGCGAAAAGCCTTTATACGTCTCAGAGGATGCGGAGAGGAAGAGGTTATCAGAGAAAGCGGCATAACAAGAAAGGATATTTCTCGTTATATCCTCTTCCCTTCGCTCTCCTTCAATCTCATAATCAGAGAGGAACTGCGCTTTCTTTGTCTTCCTTATACTCTCTTCATCATTGAGCGCAATGATGAAACGATAGCGTACAGGAAGCGCGGCATCCTCTGTAAACGGATAGACTCTTATACCTTCCTTTTTCTCTCTTGAGACATACCGGGTTTTCTCAAGGTATTTGATGAATATAGGGAAAAGCGGTTTATCTATTTCAAATCCTTTTGCTTTAGCGTTCCTTACAGAGCGCACAAACGCAGAGAGTTCATTCATCGCAAATGAGTAGACATATCTATCTTCCTCATTTTCCGAGAACTCTTCATCGACAAGAAGACCTGCCATCAATGCGTGGATAAGGCCAAGTAGCTTTGACGGATCTTTCTCGCTCATGAGTTTATCGAGGGTGAAACGCAGCGTGCGGTAATTATCGCCACCGTCCTTTGAAGGAATCCTCAGATAGCGATCGGTATCAATGGAAGGAGCTGAGGTTATTGAATTGGCAATCGAGACCTCAATAAAGCTCAGTAGTTCATCCTTGTTCTTGAAGGGTATCGAAGGATTAAGGAAGAAGGATTTCAGAGAAGCTATCGAATAATTCGATGTATAGATCTCTGAAAGCGATGAAAGGAATGCGCCGGATGCAGAGGAAAGCGGAGAGCGTCCTGAAACGAAAGAGAGGGGGATATCAAAACGATAGGACTCTGATTCAAGATAGTAACGAAGACGTTCATCTGCTGATGTTGATATAACGATATCTGAAAAGGTAACGCCATTATCAAGGAGTGCTCTTATTGAATGGAAGAGCGCTCTTATCTCTTCCTTCTCATTCGTGTATTTGGAGAGCGTTGGAAGGGAAAAGGTAAGGTCATCAATGATCTTTACCTTATCATGGCCTTTCAATGCCTCAACAATACGCTCTTCCTTTGGGAAAGCAGAGGGCATTATAAGAGCGTATTCGTGTTCAAGCTCTGGAATAACAGGTGCTTCAAAAGAAGACTCATAGAGATTGAGCGCAGAAAGGAATGCCGTGTATTCATGCATTATGAGATGAAGATCTCCACCAGCATTGCGGTTTCTGAGTTTCAGAAGGGCTGCATCCGATAAACTTCTCAGCATCATCTTGATAAACCCAGAGAGCCTATCTTGCACTTCTGGATAAGAAGATGAAAAGTAATGGAACTTATCATAGAGATTCAAAGCCGCATATTCAGAGAACAGCAGCCTATCGATTTCGGATACTTCTTCGAGGTTATCAAGGCGAGGAAAGAAGAGGGAAGAGAAGGTGTCAAAGGCAATTACTGATGAGGCCTTTATGCCTTTTCTTCTCTCCTGTACATAGCGCACAGAAAATGAACGAGCGCTTTCCTCTGTCGGGAAGACAAGGACAACGCCCTTCTCTACTAGATCAAACAAGTCCGTCAACGCACTCATGTTGATACTATAGCGTAAATCAACTCATTATAGGAGGCACGATAGCCTTACCGTCTCTGCTAAAAGGATTCCAGAAGTTCTTTATTATAGTTGTCTGCAATACCAAAGGCGAACTCTATCGAGACATTATGTTTTGTTTCAAAGGCAAAGACCGGAATCGATGCAAGGGAAACAACAGAGCCTCCTATCATAAGGCCTAATCCTATATCGTCGGTTTTAGGGGAGATCATAGACATGATAAGACCGGTAAAGATTGCAGTAGCGCCAACTCCGATAAGCGACCATCCTGCAATGGAAAGATTGCGGTTTGTCTTCTCTATCCTCAGTTCTTCTTGAGCAAGCTCAGGATAGCCTGCAAGCTGATAAAACTCTGCACGTGATATCGCTCTTGCACCAAGATATGGATACCACTCGGTTGTGGTTCTTGCTCTGTAATATCCGGTTCGCCACCCCCAATCCCAACCAAAATAATCAGCAGATACAACTGTATGGTTACGCGTCTGTATGCTTAGCGAAGAGGACATGTACTGTCTTCTCTCGTCAGCGCTCAATTCCTCGATAGAATCTGCGGCAAACAGCGAATAACTACAAAAAATGCAAAACAAGAGCAGAACAGCTATTTTGCTTCTTTTCATATCACAATCCTCTTACACCAAGATTTTACACGAGTTATTGCAAAAGACAAAGGAGCCCCATTTCTGAAGCTCCCCATATACCTAAATGATTAATCCTGAGTTGTCCTCTCGTTCAGCCCAAGAAGTATCACCGACAGCATATTTCCGTCTATAATCCCTAACGGTATAGATGTTAAGACCAGTTAGACTAGCTGTCCTTTTGTACCCAATTCCTTTTTCAAAAAGTTCTAGGCACTCAAGTCTTTTCTCGCTAGGGATTCTAGACCTTGTATTGGTGCTTTTCTCACCCATACTGGTTCCCCTATCGAGCCAGGCCTAGGCTATCCTAGGCCCGGATTGTTTTTCATTGATTACGTTGTTGATGTCTCTTTAGCGTATGTCGCGAGATTTACAGACACCGTCTCTGTGTAATCAGCCGCAGGCCCGATGAGCGCATCGACCGCCACTGTACCTGTGAAGGCTCTAGCACCGCTTCCGTCTGTTATCTCGCCAGCCGTCAAGGACGGGATATTCTTGATCTCGATTCCGCTACCCAGCCTGAGCTGCGAGAAA
>CAZURL010000004.1:0-38273 GCA_964623005.1 uncultured Spirochaetaceae bacterium | reverse complement strand
CGCCTGCGTTTTAACGATTTGAGGAAAAACTAGAGCTAAAACAGGTTAAGCCTAACAATCAACTTGTTAAGCTTCACCTTCAGAAGTCTTGTAGCATCGGAGATGATGTAATTATAGGAGAATGTGTCAACAAAGGAGGAGACCCATTCAAGGTAAACAAAAATGAGGATTCCGAAGAACCCTCACCTGATTCACCCTTTTACACCGCTTGATACTTCCGAACTCATAATCTGACGATTGAAGATCACAAATATTATCAGGACAGGAATCATCGTTAGAACAGAGAACGAAAGGAGTGCCGACCAGTCAACAGCTTCTGCACCGCTGAGGGTTCTGAGCTGGAGTTGGAGCGTATATTTATCAGGTTTGGTAAGAGCAAGAAGCGGCCAGACATAATCATTCCATCTCCAACGGAACGAGAAGATTGCAAGGATGGCAATCTGACTGCGACAAAGAGGAAGCATTATCTGAACGAATGTCCTGCCCTCATTTGCACCATCGATTCTTGCAGCTTCCAATAATTCATTAGGAACAGATATAAAGAACTGCCGCATCAGAAACACGCCTGTCATTGTCCCCACTGTTGGGATGATAGCACCCCAGAGAGAGTTATAAAGGCCGAGTGTGAGAATGACCGTGAAGCTTGGCGACATGATAACCTCAGTCGGAAGCATTGTTGTTGCAAGCATACACATAAAGAATACTGACAACCATTTATAACGATACTTGGCGAGAGCAAAGCCGCACATACAGCTCATTATCAAGGTGATGATTGTCGCAAAGATCGTGATGAAAGCTGTGTTGTATGTCGCTCTTATCACATCATAGTGGCTGAATGTATATGAGTACCCGCTTAAAGTGAAATTCTTTGGAAAGAGCGTCAAAGGGTATGTAAAGAGTTCTGAACCTGGTTTGAATGATGAAAACACAAGCCAGACAACAGGAAAGACCCAGATTAAAGCAAAAATGAGAGATACTGCTGTTTTCACAATTACGGATGTTCTGGAAACTTTCACCATACTAGACCTCCTCACTTCTGGCATTCATTCTCGTCTGGACAAAAGAGATGACAAGAAGAACGAAGAAAAGAATCATGGACGCAGCAGAGGCATATCCATGTCTGTTTCGGGTGAAACCTGTCTGATAGATATACTGAATCATATATGTAGTTGCAGTTCCGGGACCTCCATTGGTAAGCGTCTGAACCATAGCGAAGACTTTGAATGCATTGATCATTGATGTAAGCAGAATCATGAATGTAACAGGTTTAAGCGATGGAAGCGTTATATCCCAGAATCTGTGCCATGCATTTGCGCCATCGATGGTTGCAGCTTCATACAAATCAGCTGGTATCTGCTTTAGTCCTCCAAGATAGATAAGCATGTTCACACCACACCCCGACCAGACCGAAGCAACAATCGTTGTCCAGAAAGCAGCCGTCGAATTCGAAAACCACCCTACTCTATTAAAACCGAAGGATGTAATGACATAGTTTGCAACACCAAATGATTCTCCAAAAATCCACTTCCATGTAACACCAACCATGATAGTTGAAAGAAGCGTTGGCCAATATACAAGAACCCTGGTTATTGCATTTCCCTTAATGCTGTCATCATTCAGAAGAAGAGCCAGGAAGAGTGCAACAGCCATGCCGAGCGGAACAGATACGACAACGTATATGACAGTATTCCAGAAAACCGAATAGAACTGGGTGTCATGGAATAGGTTTATGTAGTTCTGCAATCCTACAAAATCCATATTCCTCCATCCATCATAATTCGTGAAAGAATAATAAAAACCTATAGCCGCTGGCCATATAAAAAAAATGATAAAGAAAATTATGTTTGGAGCACAAAAAAGGAGTGCCCATCCTTGATTATGATCCAGAGAGCTTTTTTTACTCATGTAACCCCCTTTTCAACAAGTTTAACACAGAAATGCGCTCACATCATTCTATCTGGCATCCACTCAAATCATAAATTGCAAATATTCACATAAGAATCCTTCTGAATCGCGATAAACAAAGAAAGGAAAGTTGCTATTATCATCAGAATATGAAGTGTGTATATCATATCAGAAAAGGTGAAAGTCTCTCACATTGGGTTTATTCCGGAATCAAGGAAAAGGAAATAACAGCGCCTCCTGAATCATTCTATGCTCCTGTGAATATGACAGAAGGCTATGTTCAGATAGTCTATCCTCAGAGAAAGTGGTTTCTCAGTCACCACAATCTAGAAGGAATAGAAAGATCTGATGGCTTATATCCATTCCAGTACTTTCCGTTTGAGGATACAAAGGTGAATTTCTCTACAGCAAGAAAGGTCACTACCCATTTATGGACGTATCTGAAAAGCTGTGTCACTCTAGACAAAGACAGCACTTTGCCATTCTCAATCTCAACCTGTGGTGCTGTAAAGCTATGGGTTGATGGCACTCATATCATTACCTTTTCCCCCTATGACAGAAACATTCCACATAAAGAAGATTTCACTGTTACATTAAGCAAGGGAGAACATAGCTTCGAACTTTATGCAGATGAACTTGCAGAGCGCGATGTCTTCTTTTACTTCGACTTTATCTACAACGGAAACGATGAGATAAATCAGAGTTTTGAGATAGACTCAGATCCCGAGCTTATCCATGAATATGAAAGATTTCTTGAAAGCCTCTCCCTTACAAGAACAACATACAGCTTTGGAGGAGTTGAAGCTGAGTTTGATTCATCAATGCTTACCCGTCCTATCGATCTTGAAGTACAGGGAGTTGGAAGTGAGACTCTTTGCTTTATAATTGAAAAAGGAATGTCAAAGCTTTCCATTCTGCCCTGTTTCAATGAAGTCAAGGCAAAAACGGCATTCTTTACGATAAGAAACGGAAATGTCGTGATTACAAGAAAAATATACTTCAATCTCGCATCCAATAATCTGATAGAACTCCCTCATTATGATTCCTTAGAAGAAAGGAAGAAAGAAGCCCTTCTTTTTGCGGCACGATATGGAAGCAACCTTATTCATCAGGCTATGGCCATGATGAAGCTGACTGGAAGCGTCACAGCAGAGGCTCGGAAGTATATAGAGAAAAGCCTCGATAAAATCGAAAGAAAAGAAGACTGTGCGGACTTTGTCTTAGCTCCCCTTCTGTGGTCAATGCTGAAAATGAAGAATCTCTTCCCTTTAGATCTTTATGAGAGAGCGAAAAATGCCGTTCTTGGTTTCAGGTACTGGATTGATGAAGAAGGAAATGATGCCATGTGGTATTTTTCAGAAAACCACGCATTTCTTTTCAATGTCTCACAATATCTTGCAGGCATCCTCTTTCCTGATGAGACTTTCACTGTCAGCAGGAGAAAGGGATTGGAACAAAGAAGAATCGGCAAATCCAGGCTTTTTACATGGTTCAGGAATTTCAATCTCTACCGTTATGCTGAATGGAACAGCGCAACATACTTTCCTGTAGATCTCATTGGTCTCTTTTCGCTCTATGAAGGGGCTGAGGATGATGACATGAAGGAAAAAGCTGAAGATGTACTCGACTATACATTCAGAATGATTCAAGATAACTCATTCCATGGCCTTATGAGTTCCTCCTATGGAAGAGCATATGAAATGACTGTGAAGGCAAAGGAAATCAATGAGCCATCATTCCTTTCATACATTGCATATGGAGAAGGGACAGCTACAGAATCAAACAGGGCTGCAGTTCTGTTTTCATTATCAAGCTATACCCCTCCTGAAAGCATATCACAGCCAAAGGAAGATGAGATAAGGATAGTCAAAGCTGTTCAAGGCGAAGATCCTGTCTGGACTTACAGTACATCAACGCCTTCATATATTATCTCTTCAGCTGAGAATTTCAGACCATTCATGCATGGTCATCAGCAACATATCATGGATATAACAATTGGACGCAAAGCAACGTTCTTTATCAATCACCCAGGAGAAAGGGCATATAGCGGAGAAAACAGACCTTCGTACTGGGCAGGGAACGGAACACTTCCTCTGGTTATCCAGTATAAAGCTCTTATGCTGCTTCTCTTTGATATCCAGCCGGATGAGTGCGTGAAATACATCCACGCATATTTCCCAACATGGCTTTATGATGAGTGGTCAATTGAAGGAAACAATGTATTTGCTCGTTCCGAAGATGGCTACATTGGCGCTTATTTCTCATCCTCGCCTCTTCTTACAAAGCATGGAATGAACAGGCACAGGGAAATAATAGCTCATGGCACAAAACATCTTGCTGTTGTCAGGGTTTCAGACAAGAGAGAAACAGGATCATATGAAAACTTCAAAGAGTTATTCAGGAAAACTAAAGTGAATTACTGTCCCGAAGTAAACGAAGCAACCTGCATCGACTTTGCGTATGGCTCTTTTGAAGTTGGAAAAGAAAAGGCAATACTCAACGGAAAAGATTATGACTATAGATGCTTAAGCGGTTATGAGGTGAGCACAGAGAAAAGATAACGGGTCCGAAGACCCGTATTTTACTCGTATAAATCTCCGAAAGTATCAAGGAGGGTATTACATGTGTTGCGAATGACATCATCGATTGTAATCTCTCCTGCAACTGCACGTGCAAGATTGTCGCGAAGCGTATTCCCCCAGTCCTTGCCGATATATGATCCCTCGATGGATTTATCCCTCTCAGGGCCAGCATCTGTTGCATTGAGTTCTGCAACGAAGATATCCAAGCCAGGAACGTCGTAATCAACATCAACACCAAGAACACCCGGAAGATAGTTTCCATCCTTGCAGTATTGAACATAGTTCTCTGGATCGAAGAACCAGCGAATGAACTCCACAGCTGCTTCTTCCTGACCTGTGCCGTCAAATGCATAGAGGAAGTTGCCGCCAAGACATGTTGCTATCGTTGTCTCATAAGGCATCAGAACAGGAATCCACTCAAAGTCCGTGATATTCTCCATGTAATCCGTAATTACCCAGTTTCCTGCAAGATGTGCTGCAACACGACCTGTCTTGAACATCTGCTGAGCATTTTCCGTTCCAAGACCTGCTGAAATTGATGAGTATCCATTTTGATAAAGAGAGAGGATGAACTCAAGAGCTTCCTTCGTTTCAGGGCTGTCGAGAATAAGATGTTTTGAATCATCTGGGTCAAAGAACAGTGAACCGAACTGGTAAAGAATCGTCCTGATTCTCTGCTGAGAGTAATCGATAACAAGACCATAATCGAGAGTATCTGCATTTGCAGCCATTACCTGATCAAGAGCCGCTAAGAATTCATCCCATGTCCATCTCTCTTCCTCTGTCAGAGGATATGATACACCTGCTCTATCGAAAGCTGTCTTGTTTATGATAAGACCTACTGCTGTTGTGTTAACTGTTCCCGCAACAAGCTCTCCATTCACTGTTCCATCCATCGCGAATGAATCGCCTGTCAAATCGCCAAGTTTTCCTTCAAGTGAGTATGCAAGGTCATTGTACTGCAAGAAATGACCAGAACGGATAAGAGCAGGAAGATCTCTCGCCATTGCCCTATTCTGAATCTGTGTCTGCATATCACCATAAGCGATCTCGTTAATATAGACTTGGATGCCCTTATCAGCGTATTCCTCATTGAATCTTGCAACAGCCTTAGCCATTGCACCACCTTCAAGAGTATCATCAGAAAGAAGTATTTCAAGTCGTTCTACATCGTTGGCGTCACTGCTTCCTCCAGCCCATACGCCAGCAATCAATACAGCAAACACAAGAAGTGCTGCAAGGATTTTCTTCATATAGTTCTCCTTTATAGTTGTACTATATTAAATAGTTTACCTTAACATTTTCTTCTATTCTACCTTTTATATTTGATAATGTTCAGAATGTTCAGAACGATTGTTTCAAAAAGGGATTGTCACTTGCAAGTAACATAATGTGTTTAATCTACTTGATTCTTCGGCTTCGTTGACAGAAGAGCTTTATCAATGGTAGTTTTACATGAGCTGTTTCTCAATTTGAAGCAGTCTTACAAATACAGTGAGAAAGAGGTCTTGAGAATGCCTTCAGATAACGAAAAGGGTATTGAATTCCCTCAGAAGAATGGAAAGAAGAAGCATCAGAAGAAATCCATTGGATGGATTATCGGAGTAGTCGTACTTATACTCATCTCGATAACGTTCATACTTCCTACGACTGCACTTTCAGGTGGAAGCAATTCCATCGAATTCGGCAGATACAATGGAGAGAAAATCTCGCTTGAATATGGCAATTACTTCTATAATCAGATTGCTTCGCTTTCAAGCCAGTACTCGTCAAATGCATCAAACAGTTTCCAGATTTATTATCAGGCATACTATGCAACTGTCCTTGAGACAGCACTTCGCCAGATGGCAAATCAGGCTGGTATAAAGACAACTGATTCAATGGTCAATAATGCAATCATATCCAGCGGCACGTTTGCTGGCTCGAATGGAACGTTTGACGCTGAGGTTTATAGAAATACACCAGAAGTAGAACGCTCTGCTGTAAGAAACTATATGAAAGAAGTCCTTCCTGCGCAGATGGTTATGGACGATATCTCATCAGTAAGAACATCTTCTGCTGAGACTGAGTTCATAACAGCTCTCAATGCAAATAGACGTGCTTTCCAGTACATCACAGTCACATCCGAGACATATCCTGACGCAGATGCGATTGCATATGCAGAAGCAACGCCAGCGCCGTTTGAGTCAATCGGACTTTCGGTAATTACAGTTGCGACAGCTGATGAGGCAAATGAAATCCTTGCTTCCATCACAAGCGGTGAAAAGACATTCGAAGATGCTGCTATCGAAAGCTCGACAGATGATTATGCTGAAAATGGCGGAGACGTAGGTCTTGTAATGTATACTGTTCTTGAAGGACAGCTCCGCGACAGGACTAATGCAGAGACAATATTCTCTGCTTCCGTTGGCGATATCCTCGGGCCATTCCAGACGGTATCAGGCTACTCAATCTGCAAAATCAACACAGAGGTTGGCGAGCCAAACCTTGATAGCGAATACAATCTCAATGTAATAAAGAATTACATTGCCACAAATGATCCAGATACAATGAGTGCATATCTTGAGACAAAGGCTGAAGAGATCTATGCAGTCGCTCTAGAGGATTGGGACACAGCTGCCGCTACAGATGGCGTAACAGTAACAGATGTTGCATCCTCTGCACCTAATCCGGCACTCTCTTCGATTATCAGCGGGATGACATATTCAGATCCGAACTATCTCCTTTCCAATGTACTTACAGGCAATGAAGACCTGAACAGAGAACTCTTCACATCTGAAATCGGCTCAGTCTCTGGCCCTGTGCTTTCTGGCTTGCAGTACATTATCATCCGTTCTGTGGAGAGCACAGATTCTACGGATCTTTCTTCCTCTTATATCACTGCGCTCTATCCATCGTTCATCGTGCCGCAGGTTGCACAGAGCGATCTTCAGTCCGCAGTGCTGTCATCGCCAGATTTCGAAGACAATTTCTTCACTGTTTATTTCTCACAAATGCTGTGAGCTTAAAATGAAAGGCGGCTTCGGTCGCCTTTTTCTTTTTCTCTCTGCTATACTGTATCCATGGAAAAAGAAATCCTATCGCCAATACCCTTGCTTGATCAGGACAAGACACTCTCTGAAGGTGGCTGGGCAAGGAAGATGATGTGGAAGTACTCACGAAAGGAAGCATTCTCCCCTTCTCTCAGGGAGGAAGACCTCTATGTGATCATAGATCATGATAAGAAAATCGCTTTCGCAATCGGCATAATGCAGGGAAAACTGAAAGCTCGCCGCTTCATTGCATTTGTGGATCTAGAGAAATCCATGTACTCAACAGTCTCTTCATCGAAGATCGGAAAAAAGGAAGGAGGCCAGCTTTCAGAAAGCCCTGAAAATGATGATGAGATCTCCTACTTCGATACCGAAATGACCCTTGCTGCGGTAAAACGTGGAAATAAAAGGCAACTATTGTTCACAGCCCCTCATCTCTCGCTCCCGTCCGAAGAAGTAGGCATCAAGGCGCATATAGAGCTTCATCGTACAGCAGAAGAGATGCTTTCCCGTGCCACCTCTGCTCCGGAGGATTGGAAGAAGTGGTCGCTACAAGCAATAGACACACCGCTTAAAGCAGAAGGTATACTCTTCATAGACCATAAACCTGTCACGCTTTCCGACAACGCACGCGGCTGGTATGTCTTCAATCGCACAAAATGGCAGAAGGAAGGACAGTGTTTTTACTCATCCATCAATGGAAACTATAACAATGAGCCGTGGAGCATCATAATACTTGGCAGACAGAATTTCCTTGAATCATTTCTTTCTTGGAACGGTACGATCCAAAAAATAGGCACAACGACATTCAAGAGAAACAGCGACAGACTCTGGATGGTAGAAAGCGAAGATGAACGAATAAAGATAGAGTTCCATGCGGAAGCAGATATGAGCGCAAATGGCTCTCAGATAATGTTCGGGACTGCATCAGGGATTCTCGTCAAAGCCAACGATGAGCTTGTTACAATAGAGGATGGAATCGGTTGGGCGGCCATAAGAGAAGGCTGATGAACAGAATCCATCATTTTGATACAATAGCGCTATATGGAAGATGAATTACTCCCTGGTTTCAGAGCTTTAGGGCTTACTGAACCAACATTAAAGGCTTTGAAGGTGAAGGGCTTTGAAGAGCCTACGGAAATACAGAAGCTTGCTATTCCACGCCTTCTCGAAGAAGGTACGGAAATCGTAGGGCAAGCACAGACAGGAACAGGAAAGACCGCAGCTTTTGCCCTCCCTGTCATCGAAACAATAGATCCATCATCAAGCGCTGTTCAGGCTTTGATTCTCGTTCCGACAAGAGAACTTGCCGGACAGGTTGCAGAGGAAATCGGATCGCTTAGGGGTGAAAGAAAACTTGAAGTTACGCCGATTTACGGCGGTGCAAGCATGGAAGCGCAGCTCAAGAAGCTTAAGCGCGGTGTTCAGATTGTCGTAGGAACCCCAGGAAGAATACTGGATCATATCAGACGTGGTTCATTGAAGCTTGAAAATCTATCATTCATGATTCTCGACGAAGCAGATGAAATGCTTGATATGGGTTTCATTGAAGATATCGAACAGGTATTGAGAGCTGTCCCTGAAAAAAAGCGCATGCTTATGTTCTCGGCAACGATGCCACCGGAGATTATGAAGCTTGCGGAAGGCTTCATGAAGAATCCTGAGATCATAAGGACGCAGAAAAAGGAAAGCGCTACAATGAGCGCTGACCAGATCTACTACGAAGTCAGGGAGTCCGATAAACTTGAAGCCCTTACACGTATCATAGATAAAGAGAGCGATTTCTATGGCGTTGTATTCTGCCGTACAAAGCTCCAATGCGATGAGATAGGCGGAAAGCTCAGGGATCGCGGCTATGATGCAGCTTCCCTTCATGGCGATCTTTCACAGAGAGAAAGAGAACAGATACTCAAGAAGATGAAAGATCACCAGATCTCGATACTCGTTGCAACAGATGTCGCTGCACGCGGCCTTGATATTCAGGATCTGACACATGTCATCAACTACTCTATCCCACAGGATCCGGAGATCTATATCCATCGCGTAGGACGCACAGGACGCGCTGGAAAGAATGGTACTGCGATAACCTTCATCACGCCATCAGAAGCAAGAAAGTTCTCGTTCATCAGAAAGGCGTCGAGAGTTGAGATCAGAAAGGAAGAGATACCGAAAGCCGAAGATATCATAGAAGGAAAGAAGCAAAGAATCTCTTCACAGGTAGAGCAAGCGCTCATGCAAGAGCCGAAGAATGAGTACCTTGATATCTCACGGAAACTGCTTCTCGGAAGAGATCCAGAGGCTGCCTTTGCAAGCCTTTTAGGTTTCTTCTACCGCAATGAACTGGATATCTCCCAATACAGGAAGATCGAGGCTATCCAGCCAAAGGCAAAGAAAGAGAAGCCAAAGCGCGGAGAAAGGGAAAAAGGGCGCGAAGAGGAAGAAACAACAAGGCTCTTCATCGCACGTGGACACAGAGATGGGCTTACAAAGGGTATGCTTGCAAATATCATCATCGAACAGGCCGGAGTGAGGGATGAAGACCTTACAGGAATCGAGGTTCATGAAGACTGTTCGTTCGTCAATGCGCCGTATTCCGTTGCTGAGCGCATCATAAAAGCATACTCGGAGCGCACCGTGAAGGGAAAACCTATCGTTACGCGTGCGAAACAGGAGAAGAAAGCCTCAGAGCCAAAGAGGAAAGCGTCGGGAAAGCGCGATGCGCTTAAGGGCAGAAAGCGAAGAAGGGGCTGGGAAGATGAATTCCAGCCTTACGGAAGGGATACAAGACCTGACGAAGATGGCCGCTATTCATTCCCGGATAAAAAGAAAAAGAATAGCAAAGGCAGGAGAAAAAAGCGATGAAAGCCCACTACGACCTTCTTGTAGTAGGAACAGGACTCTTTGCATCAGTGTTCGCGCATGAAGCAAAAAAGAAAGGACTTTCTGTCCTTGCACTTGAGAAGCGCAGCCATATCGGTGGAAACATCTATACAGAAAAGAGGGATGGGATAGATATCCATATCTATGGCGCCCATATATTCCATACCTCTGATAAATCTATATGGGATTACGTCAATGCCATCACACCGATGAAGAGTTTCATAAACACGCCGATTGCAAACTTTAATGGAAAGATGTTCAATATGCCGTTCAATATGAACACCTTTGCCCGTATGTGGGATATCTCAACGCCAGATCAGGCAAGGGCAATCATAGAGGAGCAACGGAAAGAGGTCGTAGGAGAACCAAAGAATCTTGAAGAACAGGCAATAAAGCTTGTCGGCAGAGATATCTACGAAACACTTGTAAAAGGATACACAGAGAAGCAATGGGGACGAAGCGCCTCAGAGCTTCCTCCTTCAATCATCAAACGTCTCCCTGTACGCTTTACTTATAATAACAATTACTTCAATGACATCTACCAAGGCATTCCTGAAAATGGATATACAGCACTCATAGAAGCGCTTTTAGAGGGTGTGGATATCATCCTCAGTACAGATTATGTAAAAGAGCGCGAGAAGTGGGATGCACTGGCAGATAGAACGCTCTATACAGGCTGTCTGGACTTGCTATACGGCTGCTCGGAAGGCAATCTCCAATACCGCTCAGAGATCTTCAAGGAAGAAAGACTTGAGAAGGAAGATTTCCAAGGGGTGGCTGTTGTAAACTACACCGATCGAGAGACTCCTTGGACAAGGATTATCGAACACAAGCACTTTCTTTCCCAGAACTCGGATGTCACTTGGATCAGCAAAGAGTACCCGGTTGACTTTAAGGAAACCGGAGAACCTTTCTATCCTATCAACGACGAGCATAATAATGCGCTTTACAGGAAATACAGAGCGCGCGCTGAGAAAGAACCGCGCCTGATTATAGGCGGACGTCTTGCAGACTATGCCTATTACGATATGGATAAAACAATAGCTGAGGCTTTGAAGAAAGCTCAGATGTGCGTATGATCCTCATCATAACGTGATGAAAGGAGACGGCGCATAAAACCATTCTCCTTCTTCAGCATCTTAGAGCCTCGTGTTATCTTACACAGGGAAAGCCCTCTCTCTGATGCGATTTCTCTCTGTGGCTTACCTTTGTAGATATCGTCCATCAAAAGCCATCGCATCACCATATCCTTGCGCTCTGCTTCTGTAAAAAGATCATCAAAGAGCGCTTTCATGTCCTCTTTATCTACAGTGGAAGAGAATATAGAGATAATATCTTCATATGCATTCTTCGCCTCTTCTTCCGGTGTTACTGCGCTCTTTCGCCTTTTTCTATCTATAGTATCCATGTTGAAAAGATTAAGCCGAAGATGATGCCGAGTCAAGCAAAGAAAAACGATGAAGGGGAATCAAAATGATAACTGCTAACACACTATTTTTTATAGCAAAAGATTGAATATAAAAGGCGAGAGTCAGTTCATCCCTCGCCTACAGTCTCATATTCTATATAACACTTCCGGTTCGCCCGTACTTTCAGCATCACCTCCTTCACTATCTATGATTTCCACAGATGGATCGGATCGACCTGTCGATTTCAGTCTCCTGAACTCAACATGCTCGGCAACTATTTCGATACCGCGCCTAGGATTCCCATCTGATGCAATCCAACGGCAAAGCCTTAAACGTCCGACAATCCGTACTACCATTCCTTTCTTCATACGCTCTAGAGCTTTATCGCCAAGAGATCCCCAGCACTGTATTGGAACAAAGACTGTCTCCACCTTCTTCTCTCCGTTTCTGCTTACATAGTACCTATCCGAAGCGATATCGAACTTAGCAAGCCTTGTTCCCACAGGCGCATCAACAAGCTCCACATTCCGAGGATCATCCGTCAGGATTCCTTCCAGAAGCACGCTATTGAGATGATTCATAGTCATCCTCCTCATTTGATATACGCTTCATGTCCCCAGAAAATCCAAAGTTTGGTAAGATTTCCATGAAATTATTTCTAAAGGAGCTTTCAATGGAGCTGACAATCATATCACTTGGCGGTTCGATAATCGTACCAGATGGCGTCGACTATGCATTCCTGAAATCACTGAGGAATGCAATATCTGGATATTTGGAAAGGAACGAGGGAGCAAAGCTCGTACTCGTCGCTGGCGGCGGCGCCCCTGCGAGAAAATACCAAGAGGCATTGAGAATGATATGCGATAATGCGCCATCTGATGTGCAGGACTGGCTTGGCATAAAGGCAACGCACCTCAATGCAATGCTTATCAAGGGCATATTTTCTGAATACATCACTGATGATATCGTCACAGATCCAACAGCAAAGGATATCGAATTTAAAGGCAGGATGCTTGCCGCAGGCGGGTGGAAGCCTGGATTCAGCACCGATACCGATGCAGTTTACCTTGCTCGTCGATTCGGCGCGAAGAAAATCATAAATTTATCGAACATAAAGAAGGTATACACAGCAGACCCAAAAAAAGATCCGAATGCAGAACCAATTGATAGAATCTCTTGGGAAGATTTTCGAAAAATGGTTGGAGACGAATGGGTACCAGGGAAAAATGCGCCATTCGATCCTATTGCCTCCAAGCTCGCTGATGAGAGCAACCTGACCGTTATCTGCGCAGATGGACGCAATATAGAGAATACAATCGCTATACTCGAAGGAAGAGACGCAGAGGGAACAATCATCGGCGCTTGAGAGATAGAAAATACGGATTTGGATCGGCAAAAGGCTCAGGGAAAGGCACATCCTTATGGAAGTCCGGAATCCAAAGGATATCATCATCACTTGGATCTTGGACAAATCCATCATCTATCTCTAAATCTTCAAGAAGGTAGATAAGTGCGTCATACACCTCAGCTGTAAGAGGTTTGAAATCCGAGGCTCCAAGCGGCGGTACGAACTGCGTCATCAAAGAGAGAAAGAAAGCGTCCTTATAACGCTCAGCAAAGACACGCAGAAACGCATAGGTAGCTTCAAGGCATCCGGGAAAGACAAGATGGCGAAGAAGCGTTCCCTTCATCGCTTCAAGGTCTGTATAAGGATGCCTTTCCTTTATAAAGTCGAGAACGGGGATAATTGCATCGACATAGCGTTCTTTGCCACAGAAGATTGAAGCTGTAGAGCGGTCAAGGGTTTTTCCATCTACAAGATATATATCGATATAAGGATCGATCAATGAAAGAGCGTGTATGCTCTCATAGCCGGAGCTATTCCAAACAACTGGTAGCGAAAAACCTTCTTTCTTTGCCATTTCCAGCGCTTCGACTATCGAAGGAATGAAGTGCGTTCCTGTAACGAGATTAAGCGTTGCAGCGCCATCGTTTTCCAGAGACAGCATCAGCGTAGAAAGCTCTTCAACGCTCACCTCTATACCATAGTTCTCCCCATCCGATCCTGATATCTGACGATTCTGGCAGTATTGGCAATGAAGCGGACAGCCAGTGAAGAAAATCATGCCAGAGCCTTTTTCTCCCCTTATAGGAGGCTCCTCTCCCCTATGAAGCCCGGACCAGGCAATTTTCACTTTACTTCCGGCTCTGCATATCCCGACACTCTTTGTCCTATCTACATGGCATTCATTAGGACAGAGAATGCAATCCTCGTATTCCATGGCCACAATATACCAGAAATGTGTATTATCTTGGTATGGGATTCTTCGATTTTCTAAAACGACGGAAAAAGGTGAGATACATTCTCTCAATAGATGGAGGCGGTATGCGCGGCATTATCCCAAGCTATATCCTCTCCCAGCTTGACCAAGCGCTAAAGAAAGAAGGTGATGAACGTCCCTTCTATTCCCACTTCGATCTAGTTGCAGGAACAAGCACAGGCGCGCTGATTGCACTGGCACTTACGACGCCACCGTCGCTGACGGCGTTCAATTCAGAGGCTGTACTGCCATATATAACGAAAAAAGGCACGGTAATTCCCGGCGCCGATCCCTCTTCTTTTGAACGTATTTACATAGAGCATGGCTCAGAAATCTTCCCAAAGAACGATTACCTTAAAAACATATTGTATCCGATACTTACGGAAAAATACGATGCTCTGCCGCTTGAAAGACTTCTTGCAAAGTGGTTCAAGGACGCAAGGATGGATGATGCGCTAGTTCCAACGCTCGCACTTTCTTATTCAACGACGGAAGGAAGGATATACAAGATGCGAAGCTGGGAGGAAAAGGGACTTGCCATAAAGGACGTTGCAAGGGCAAGTACGGCAGCCCCGATGTATTTTTCTCCTTTTACGCTCGACTCCGATAACGAGAAACACTTTCTTATCGATGGTGGCGTTGCAGCGAATAACCCCGCGCTCATTGCATATTCAGAAGCCAAGAAACTCTATCAAGATGCGCATTCGTTCAAGATACTCTCCCTCTCTACCTGTTCGCCACGCTATACATTCGACCCTAGGGAAATCCCTGGGGGTATCACAGGATGGGCTAATCCGACAATCAAAATCTATGGACAAGGCGCAATGGAGATCGTAGATGAGACGATGGAAGCCATTGATAATGTCGAATACATCAGAATCTGGGCACCGGTAATAGAAAGGGAGATAAAGCTTGACGCCACAGATCCTGATTCAATTGAACTTCTCAAGAATGCGGCAAAGATGACATATAGCGAATCGGAGGAGAAACTGAAAGCCTTTGTTCAAGAGATCAAGAATCGAACTTACTTTGACAACGTCAGATTGCAAAGAACGGATTCGACACGCTGAGGAAGAAGCGGAATAACGCCTTTCCTAATGGATGTATACTCAGCAAGTCCAACCCTATTTCCGATGATGTCTGTAATCGCTTTTACCGCAAATACCGGTATATTTCTCAGATAAGCTGCAAGTGCGACGCCATAGCCTTCCATATCAGAAGCATCGGAATATGCATTTGGAACAGAGGCAAAGGATGAGGATGTGGAAAGCACGTATGAGGAATCCGGATCGAGGGGGATTGCACCAAGGCGCTTTCCTCCGGAAAGAAGCGTCTCTCCCTTTGCCAATCCATAGCTTGTTAAATCAAGATCCGGAAAGATCACAGAACCGAAGGAGACAATCTCTCCGACAGAAAGCTTTCCAACAGATCCTGCGGTTCCAACGCTCACTACAACATCTGGAGAATAACGCTCAATCGCTGATGCAGTAGCAGCCGCAGCAAGCACAGGGCCTATTCCGGTCACAAGTTTTATATACTCATCACCAAAAGCTTTCAGCTCTGCTTTAGCTGAGGCAACGACAAGAACTTTCAAAGCGCTCTTCTCCTTATCTCGCAGAGTACAGGATAAAGCTCGATACCAAGGCGACGTTCCCGATTGTGGGAAAGAGACTGGGAAATCGCATATGATGCAAGGCTTGTCGCATGGGAAACAGAACCGAAGAAGCTCTCTCCTCTTATAAGAAGCGCAAAGAGAATGGAGGAAAAGAGGTCCCCAGAACCAGGGAATGAAGAACCAAGATCCTCGTACTGGAAGAGTCTGATGCTATCTCCATCCCAAGCTGCATTTCCCAACCCTCCAGCGATAAGCGGAATCGAGGTTATGACGCCGCGCTTCGGCCCCATTGACCGCAATACATCAACCAAATCTTTTATTGCCCCCTGTCCGAGCTTTCTTATTCCATCTTCTAGACCTGTGAGTATCATAGCCTCTGTAAGATTTGGCGTAATTACATCGGAGAGCTTTACTAGCTTCGCCATCTTCTCAGCGTGCAGCCGCGTAACCGTCTGATACAAGCTCCCATCATCGCCCATCACAGGATCTACGAGCTTGAGTCCCTTTGCGCGGGAGAGAATCGTAGCAACGGCGTCAACTTCGCTTTCACTTGCGAGGAAGCCCGTATATATACCTTCGAACTCAACACCAATAGAAGAGAGCTTCTGCTCTATCGCGATAAGTTCCTTTTCCCTGTCCTCGATGTAGATATCCTCAAAGCCATCTGTCTGCGTGGAAAGTATGGCAGTCGGAATGACCGCTGTCTCCACGCCAAGCGCCTCCATGACAGGAAGCACCACTGTCAGAGAGGACTTTGAATAGCACGAGAGATCGTGAAGCGCGAGGACAGCCATCAGATAGCAAGGCCTGCAATAGCCGCGCCAAGTGTTGGCGAGTTCTCGATATTAACCATCCTGTAATATCTTCCATGGCCTTTTTCAAGAATCTGATCAAGGTATAGCCGCGTATAGAACTCCAAGAACTCTGTCTTATAGAACGTAGTGCCATCGGCGTTTATCACAACCGGATAACGAGGATTCATACCTCCGCCGCTTTTCAGGATTGCCGCTGTAAGATTGATTGCAGTCAGCTTTCCTGCTCTCTCGATGATGCTTTTGAGTATTCTATAGAGTGCGGAAGCATCCTCTTCATTATCGCCAACGCATCTTACAAGGTCATAATCCTTGTTGTGGCACATTTCAAGATAATTGCTCATCCTCGTCGTATTAAGCGGCTCAATTGTCCTATAGCGTTCGGCAAATGAGGATGACAGAACGCCTTCTTCGATGGCTTTCTCGATAACAAATGCAGAGAACGGCCCAAGGTATGCACCGGAGATTTTCTTCTCAAACCAGTATTTCTCCGGATCCTTAGTCGTCTTTATGAAAGCTTCGTCTATATCCCCCAAACGGAGTGCAAGACAGCCTGATTCAACATTTATGATTTCCTTACCATCGCCCGTTCTCCCACTCTTCGGGATATTAGAAAGCTTCTCGACATATGCAGTATTCGTACCTGTGCCAAGTATGAAGCCCACATAGGAAGAAGCCTCATCAGGGCACTCTGCAATAGCGGCAAGAAGCGTTGCAACGGTATCGTTGACGACGGCAACCTTCTTCTTCGAAACATCATGACCACGCTCAGCAAGGACTGCAAGAAGATTCTCTCCCAGCCTTTCGCCAATAACCTCAGGCGCCTTTATCTCCTTGGAAAAGACTAATGGTATTCCATCATGGTCTTCCTCTATCTTGGCAGCATATGAGAAGCAGAATCCGATTCTATCGCTCTTATCGATAAGGCGTTCGACATTATCTGCAAGCGTTGAAAAGAACTCCTTCTTCGAGACCTCTTCCTTCACCCCTGGCATGCCGACTTTCCTGAAATCGGAGATCATGGGACGCCTATTTTCATCAAAGGAAACAAGGCATGTGCGGAAATTCGTTCCGCCAGCATCCAATACAATCACGCTCTCGCCGGGCTTTACGGAAACGTCAGAGCCGACATATGTAGCTATCATGGCAAGAGAGCTATCTTCTCCCTTAAGTCCCTTTTCCATCTCAGAAAGGGTGAAGGAAAGCGCCTTTTCCTCATCAACGGAAGAGGCGGAAATCAAATGACGTGAAATAAAGTCACCGACCTTATCCATCTAATCCTCCAAAATCCGGAAGGATGAAATCAACAGAACCATAGATTGATTCAGTATCATTGATAGATATACCTTCCGATTCAATTGTTATTACGCTGTTTTCCACGGCGATGGAGAACGTGCCCTCGATTACGACATTTTCGCCGATGGAGCGGCCTGTGACCAGAAGTGAGATAGAAGCCTCCGCCCATGTCGGATAGAGCTTGAAGCGGACGATGCCGTCAAGGATGACGTCTCCTTCTTCCGTGTCATCGAATGAGATATCATCACACCAGCTTACATCCGCGGAAATCTGCTCCCAGATTTCTGCAATGAGATCAGAACGCCCTGAATCTGCAAAGAACAGGAGGGATGACCTGTACGTCGCAACGTCAGAACGAACGAATGAAATGCTTCCGATGCCCTCAGCTGGGGAGTATGAAACAGTAACCCCCTGCAACGATACCTTAGGCTCGATTGCTTGGGATATCAATGTGGATACTACGCCGCTGAAAGCCCCTTCTACTGCATTCGCCACCCCAGCGTTAAATGCATATAAAGAGCAACAGATGATCAGGGACAGAACCAATGCAAGGAATTTCCTCATCATCTGAATCCTCCAACGCTTTTGAGTTTAGCAGTCTTAAGGGGATGCTGTCACTATTTTTCTGCTTCATAAAGCCATTGCAATCAAAACGTGTGCGCCTTATATTCCTCATATGAAGAAAATTGCAGTAACTTATTCAAAAGATGATGGCACAGTCTTCGGCCATTTCGGACAAAGCGAATGGTTCAAAGTCTATACAATCGAGAACAATGAGATAACAAGCTCTGAAATAGTCTATGCCGGAGAGACTGGCGGACATAGCGCACTTATTCCTTTCATTGCATCCCTTGGCGCCGATACCCTGATCTGCGGCGGAATCGGAGAGAGGGCAAGGGACGGATTTTCCGCTCTTGGCATAACTGTATTCCCAGGTGTTGAGGGAAGCGCAGATGACGCGGTGAAAGCATCGCTTGAGGGAACGCTTGTCTTTAACAATGAAGTGTCTTGCTGCTGCCATCACGAGGGCCACTCGTGCCACGGAGCGTGAAAAAGGCTATCATAAGAGCATGAAGACTTTTCTCTGGTACGACCTTGAGACATTCGGACTCAATCCCAAATATGACAGAATCGCACAGGCAGCATGTATAAGAACAGATATGGATCTCAATATTATCGGAGAACCGCTTCTCTTATACTGCCGCCTCTCCCCTGACTATCTTCCGTCACCGGAATCTGCCATGATTACCCACATAACACCACAAAAAGTGAATGAAGAAGGGATCATCGAAGCAGAATTCATAAAGCGTCTACGCACAGAGTTCATGGTTCCCAATACGATAACCGTCGGTTATAACAGCATCGGTTTCGATGACGAGGTTATCAGGTCAACGCTGTACAGAAATCTCTACGATCCATTTGAGAGAGAGTACATGAATGGATGCTCTCGCTGGGATATCATAAACCTAGTCAGGGCAACGCATGATCTAAGGCCCGATGGAATTGTCTTCGAGAAAAAGAACGAAGAGACAGGCGCCCCCTCATTCAAGCTGACAGACCTTACAGAAGAGAACAATATAGAGCAAGTCGGTGCGCATGATGCGCTTGTTGACGTCTATGCAACGATCGCCGTTGCAAAGCTCATAAAGGAAAAACAGCCTAAGCTCTTCAAATGGGCGCTCGATCATAGGGGACGACGCGATATCTCAAATGAGATAAACGTATTGCAGCATCAGCCATTTCTCAACACACAGCCGATGTATGTCTCAGAGCACGGCAATACAAAGCCACTCCTTCCGCTCTTCTATGAAACAGAGAAAAGCGCTGCGCTCTATTGCTTCGATCTGACCCATGAGATACCTGAAGATCCCCATGGGCTGTATCAAGAGACAGGGATCGTGCGATTGATGATAAACAGAAGCCCTTTCATCGCACCGCTATCTGTGCTCGATGAAGAGAGCGAGAAGAGACTGGGATTTACGCGCCGCGAGATTATAAGCAAGGCCGGAAAGGCAATTGCCGCCCCTGCGCTTCAGAAAAAAGCTATCCTTGATGCACGCGAGGAAATAAAGGATGAAAATCTCGATCCGGATCTCTCAATCTACCAGAGCTTTCCTTCCGAGCACGACAAAGGCGTTATGGCTAATATCAGAGCATTGAAACCTTGCGATAAACTCACACGCGGCGAACATCTTTTTGAGAATGATAAGTACCACAAGATACTCTGGAGGCAGGTTGCAAGGAATTGGCCGGAGGTGCTTTCCGATGAGGACAAGCTCAGATGGAAGAATTTCTGCGCGCTTCGCCTTCTCAATCCGCCTGTAGAAAAAGCCCTTACGTATGAACTCTATATGAGAACAATCGAAGAAAAGCTCCAATCGCTCGATACAGATGCTTCTGATAAGATGATACTTCTCAAGCTCAAGGAATACGGCGAGGAACTTGGAAGAACTATCCTCGGTTGATATACTATTTTCTATGCTTGAAAAACTTCCTGAATATAGAAAGCAGCTTGAGGACATAGATAGAGATCTATCAACGCCTGAAGTGCTGTCGGATATGAAAAAATATAAAGCGCTGATGCAGGAGCGCTCCCATCTTGCGCCTGTTATCGAGAAGATGGAAGAGATGATTGGTATCCAAGAGGAGATCAATGGCTCTGAGGAGATGATAAAGGAAGAGAGCGACAGCGACCTTGTCGAAATGGCAAAGGAAGAGCTTGATACACTCAAGGAGCGCTACGAGCGAGCAGAGCATGAATGCCGAATGCTCCTCATTCCACCAGATCCGCTTGAAGGAAAGAACATCATCATGGAGATCCGTGCAGGCACGGGCGGCGATGAAGCCTCCCTCTTTGCCGGCGATATCTTCAGGATGTACTCTCGCTATGCAGAGAAAAATCATTGGAAGATAGAGATAATGAACGAAAGCGAATCCGGCATCGGAGGGATAAAGGAAATTGTTCTCTCAATCTCCGGAAAGGATGTATATGGTTCGCTGAGATTCGAATCGGGCGTACATCGTGTCCAGAGAGTACCGGAAACCGAATCCGGTGGAAGGATCCATACCTCGGCGATCACAGTTGCCGTGCTTCCGGAAGCCGAGGAGACCGATATCGAGATTAGACAAGAAGATCTCAGAATCGATGTAATGAGAGCAGGAGGCCCTGGCGGGCAATGCGTCAACACAACGGACTCTGCTGTAAGAATTACGCATATTCCTTCTGGCATCGTAGTTATCTGCCAGGACGAGAAATCCCAGATCAAGAACAGAGCAAAAGCTATGAGAGTACTGAGAGCAAGGCTATATGAGATGGAAGAGGCAAAGAAGCAGAAGGAAAGAGCCGACGCCAGAAAGAGCATGGTAGGCTCTGGCGACAGATCTGAGCGTATCAGAACATATAACTTCCCACAGAACAGAGTTACCGACCATAGGATAAATCTCACACTCTACAAGCTCGACCTTGTAATGGAAGGAGAGCTAGATGAGATTATCGATGCGCTCAAGCTCAAAGCAGGCGAAGAGGCGCTTAAAGAAGCGTGACGATACGTGCTCTCAAAGCAGAGCTTCTGCATAGTCTCGACCAAAGTGATGTACGGATAATCCTTCATCTTGCAACAGGGCTTGATGCGCTCTCCCAGATTACAGAGAGCGAGAGAAAGGTAACGGAAGAAGAGGAAATGAGGGCAAGAGACCTTGCAGGAAAACGATGCAATGGAACGCCTATTGCATATCTATCTGGCATAAAGGAATTCTATGGTCTGGAATTTCATGTAAATGAAAGCGTTCTTATACCTCGCCCTGACACCGAAACGCTTGTAGATGTTGCAATTGAACTTTCAAAGGCATACGAAGAGCCGAAAATACTTGATCTTTGCACAGGTAGCGGTGCAATAGCCACAGCACTCTCCTGTACGCTTTCCCTCCCCGTCTTTGCATCAGACATCTCTCCCGATGCACTAAGCGTTGCAAAGGAGAATTATCAAAGGCTCACAGGACGTATTCCAGATTTCCGCCTTGGATCTCTCTTCAAACCGTGGAGCGGCGAACAGTTTGATCTGATAGTCTCAAATCCACCATATCTTACTGACCTCTGGTATGAAGAGACAGCGATAGACGTCAAGAAAGAGCCAAAGCTCGCCTTTATAGGGGGTGGAGAGGATGGCCTTGATTTAATAAAGACGATTATCGAAGAATCAATTATGTTTCTTAATGATAACGGCGCCATAGCCATTGAGTGCGACTACCGACAAGCGGCAAGCTGTGCTAGAATATTGGAATACCTAGGTTTTTCACACGTTGGGATTACGCGTGATGCTACAGGAAAGGAACGGGTTGTTCATGGGAGAAGACTTTCCAAATAAAGAACTTGTCGATAAGTTCGTAAAGAAAATCATAAGATATTCCGACGAGGATAAGGCAAAGATATCCTCTGCGGCAGTTTTTGCGGCAAAAAAGCACGGAGATCAGAAGAGAAAGACAGGACAGCCTTATATCACTCATCCTATCGCAGTTGCCGAGATACTCATGCAGATCGGAATGGATGCAGATACGGTCTCCGCCGGGCTTCTGCATGACACGCTCGAAGACACAGATACAACAGAAGAGGAAATCTCCACTCTTTTTGGCAAAGAAGTCGGCGAGATGGTTCAGGCTGTTACTAAAATCAGCCGAATAACAAACGAAAAATCAATACAGGAAGCAGAGACGATCAAGAAGATGTTCTTCGCCATGTCGAAGGACTTGAGGGTTATCCTTATAAAGCTTGCAGATAAGCTACACAACATGAGGACGATCTCAGGTCTTTCTCCTGAGAGAAGAAGAGCATTCGCTCAGGATTGCCTTGACATCTTCGCGCCTATTGCGGACAGCCTTGGCATGTCAACGATCAAGAGCGAGCTTGAAGACCTTTCGCTTAAAGCGCTCAAGCCAGAATCCTATGATTATATCTCAGGATATCTGCTTGAGAAGAAAGGCGAATACACTGCTTATATCAAGCAGGTATCCAGAGCGATAGCAGAGGCATGCAGGAAAGCTGGAATTACCGATATCGAGATAACAGGGCGCGTAAAGCATGCATATTCCATCTATCAGAAGATAAAGAAAAGGAAGAAAGAGATCGATGAGATCTATGATATCCTCGGCATACGCGTAATCTGCCAGACAACGGTTGAATGTTATACGATCCTTGGGATAATCCACTCGACATGGATACCTATCGAGGGCAGGTTCAAGGATTATATTGCAATGCCAAAGGCCAATAACTATCAATCGCTTCATACGACAGTCCTTGGCCCACAGAATAGGCATCTTGAAATCCAGATCAGAACGCAGGAGATGCATAAGACTGCAGAGGAAGGTGTTGCTGCACATTGGGCATACAAAGCGGCGTCTGGCTCTGAATCCGGTACTTGGAAGACTGTAGATTCAATCAACTACCAGAAGATCATCAAGAAGATAAAGACCTGGTCGAAGGAGATCGAGCAGAGCGAAGACTTCATGGATGAGATCAAAAATGAACTCTTAAAGGATTCCATCGTAGTCTTTACGCCTCAGGGCCATGTAATAGAGCTTCCTGTAGGCTCCACAGCCCTCGACTTTGCCTATAAAGTCCACTCTGAAATCGGAAATCATTGTTCGGGAGCAAGGGCAGATGGATCAATCATTCCGCTCAACAGGCCGCTTCAGAACACGCAGATTGTTGAAATCCTCACAAGCCCCTCTGCACATCCAAATCAGCAATGGCTTGAGTATGCACAGACCAATGCGGCAAAGAAGAAGATCAGAGCATGGCTTAATAGGAATGTCACAAGCAATATTCCTATTGCATCGTCTGAGGACAAGAAGAAAGCTGTCCAGACACAGCAGGAACAGAAGTCCTTCATCCCTCCGCTTCAAGGCTTGAAGTTCATTTCAAGGGATAAGAAGGAGACCGTAATAATCGGCGATAACAGCAACATCCTCTTTGATTTTGCTAAGTGCTGCAACCCAGTCCATGGTGATGATATCGTGGCATATATAACACGGGGACGCGGTTATGTAATACACAAAAAGGATTGCCCGAACATCAAGAACATGCCTGAGGCGGATTATAGGATTGTGCCTGTCGAATGGGACAGCCAAGAACTTGTGCGTCGATTCTCTGTAATAGCAAAAGAGAACACAGAGCTATTTGGGGAGATAGACAATGCCGTAAGAAAGCATGGCGGTCATCTGATACAAGGAGCGCTGGATGCTGGCCCGGACGGTCTTGCAGGAACATTTACTATCAGCGCAGATAACGAAGAGGCAATGAAAAAGACAACGGCTGCTATCAGGCAGATACCCTCGATAAAACGGATCCAAGGTGTTTGATTAAGGAGAAAGATGGAAATGAGAGTCGTTATGGCAAATGATCAGGGAGCAGTAGAGCTTGCTTCACGCATCAAAGCGCATCTTGAGGCACGCGGTATCGAGGTTATTTATCTTGGCACAGGAAACGAAGAAAGCGTAGACTACCCCGACAAGGCCGAAGAGTGTGTTCAGGAGTACAGAAAAGGCGGTTATGATTTCGGTATTCTCTTATGCGGCACAGGTATTGGAATATCATTATCTGCGAACAAGATGAAAGGCATACGCTGCGCGCTCTTGATGGATACATACTCAGCGGAGATGGCAAAGCGCCATAACAATGCAAACTTCATCGCGCTTGGTGGGCGTATCCATTATCAGGAAGAGCCAGAGAAAATCGTTGACGCATTTATCGATTCCGAATATGAAGGCGGCCGGCATCAGAGACGCATCGATAAGATGATGGCGCTTGAAGGAAAATGAAATAAAATCTACTTTTCGATGCGCCCTGCGACACTGAGCCTATTGAAATGATCGTTGTTCCTGATCTTTAGCTTATATCGCCGATGGAAGACGACAAAGCATGCTATATGTAAGGAAAAAGTCAGCGCCCAGGATATAGGATAGGAAACATAGAGCGATAATAGCGAATGTTCCACGCGGAATATCGTATAAACCCAGACAATGCGAAGCGCACAGGCACCTAACAGCGACACAATAGTCGGGGTTATAGAATAGCCAAGGCCTCTTACAGATCCACCAGATACATCCATCATGCCGCATAAGATATACATCAGGCAGATAAAATTGAGACGCAGGAGTCCATATTCAATAACATCGGCCTCCGATGTATAGAAAGAAAGTAACTGTGCGCCGAATACCATAGCGATTATGCCAAGGGTAAGGCCTACAGCAACGACTGCAACAAGGCAGAGTATAAGAACTCGAACGATCCTGTCAGGCTTCCCTGCTCCATAATTCTGGCTTGTAAAGTTTATAGAAGCCTGATAGAGCGAGTTCATCGCTGTATAAATAAAACTTTCGATATTCTGAGCTGCAGCATTTCCGGCCATTGTTATCGAACCGAAAGAGTTAACAGATGACTGTATGATTACGTTCGATACAGAGAATACAACGCCAGATATACCTGCCGGCAATCCGATTCTCACTATCTGCATTACCTTATCTTTTGATAGCCTGAGCTTTGAGAGCGTGAGTTTATAAACAGCATCTGTCTTTATAAGGCATCGGAGAACGAGGAATGCTGCGATGTACTGCGAGATGATTGTTGCAAGCGCAACGCCATCAACCCCACGGCCTGTAACGACGACGAAGAATAGGTTGAAGATGACGTTTATCACACCGGATGTAAAAAGAAATGCAAGCGGACGTTTTGTATCACCGACAGCACGAAGCAATCCAGCTCCGAAGTTATAGATCATCTGGGCAGGCATACCGCAGAAGATTATACGCATATATAGAACAGACAGGGGAAGGACATCATCAGGGGTGCCCATCATGCTCAGCAAGGGAGATGCAAGCACGATGCCTATAACCACAAGCACTGCCCCCGATAGCGCTGCGATGAGTATCGAGGTATGGACAAGGGACTCAATATTCTCCTTGCTATGCGCGCCATAATACCTCGACATCAACACACTGCTTCCTGTAGAGAGTCCTATGAACATGTTAATTATGAGGTTGTTGAGGCTTCCTGTGGAGCCTACAGCAGCCATTGCCCTGCTTCCTGCGAATCGGCCTACTACGATGATATCAGCGGCATTGAACAGAAGCTGCAATATACCTGAGAGCATCAATGGAATCGCAAATCGGATAATCTTTCCCAAAAGCGGCCCATTGACCATATCGATCTCATAACTGGCTTTCTTCATAACTAACCTTTAGGCTGATGATAACAGGAAGATATCGGGCTGGAAAGCTATTTTCAAAAACAATGGAATTTGCAAAGCGTAAAAAGATAAAAGAAAATGCGTATTATCGTAGGAGAAATCAGCATATCAATGCAAACATTTGAAGACACCTGTTATTTTATTAAAAAAGGAGCCGAAGCTCCTTTTATCACTCAAACAACAGGTTGTAATCTGCTGCGATTTCCTTTGCATCCGACTCTCGATGCATAATCTCAAACAGAGACGATGGAAGCGGTATCGTCTTTCCGATGATAGGCTCCACGATTGTCTCGAACTTAGCAGGATGCGCTGTTGCAACGACGATTGTCGGACTATCTGCAAAATAATCTCGCCTTACCCTCTCACCGCATGCAGTATGAGGACAGATTATATGGGAATGCTCATTCCATTCTTCGCCGATTGTCCTCTTGATCTCATCATCGGAGACAGACCAAGATGAGACATTTGCCTTGAAATCCTCATATGTCGGGAAGAGTGCAAAAAGCCGTTCCATATTCGATGGCGCACCAACGTCCATAGCATTAGCAAGTGTCATGACAGAAGGACGTGGTTTGTACTCGCCTGTCTCAAGATAGTCAGGAATTGTAGTATTGGCATTCACAGCAAGCACAATGCGATCAATCGGAGCGCCTGCTGCCTTTGCCCAGAATGCACCTGTTGAATTGCCTACGTTACCCGATGGGATGATTATAATAGGCTTCACCCCATAACGCTCCACATACATATTCGACGCCCATACATAGTAAGCATACTGAGGAAGAAGGCGACCAAGATTTATGGAATTCGCACTCGAAAGCCCTGTGTAATGCGGATCAATGAAAGCATCCTTTACCATCTTCTGGCAGTCATCGAAGTTACCTTCGACTTCATAGCTCGAAACATTGCCATCCCAACCGGTAAGCTGTAAGCGCTGTCTTTCTGCAACACGTCCTTTTGGAAAGAGAACCTTTACAGAGAGATGACGACGATTATGGAACGCAGAGGCAACGGCTCCGCCTGTATCGCCAGAGGTCGCTACAAGTATCGTAAGATCCTCATTTCTCTTATCAAGAAGCTTCTCCATAGAAAACGCTAAGAATCGTGCTCCGAAATCTTTGAACGCAGCTGTAGGGCCATAGAACAGCTCCAATGTATCTTTGCCATCATTGGTATGGAATGCAATTGGAAAATCAAAGGCAAGACGGCAGATCTCCTCTAGCTCTTCCTCAAGCTCATCACCTTCAAAAAATGGCTTTATTGCTGTATACATTGCATACCAAGCGCCACGCTCAAGCGTAAAATCCGGAAGGCAATCGGGAATGCTTTCTGGAATGAAAAGACCTCCATCCGGAGCAAGCCCTTCAAGAATTGCTTCGGAAGCTGAGAACTTCCTGCCACCCTTATCCCGCGTAGAAACGTAAAGCATAATACCTCCTCAAACCTTAGATCCCAGATATGCAGAAAGACGCAGGATGTCTGCGAAAACACCTGCGGCAGTGACCTCTGGCCCTGCCCCCGGCCCCTTTATGACCAATGGCTGCTCATGATAGCGCTGAGTAGTGAATGAAATAACGTTATCCGTCCCCTTCGCCTGTGAGAATGGATGATCTAAAGGATATTCAGAAAGGGAGACAGAACAAACCCCATTCTCTACCTTTCCTACATAGCGAAGCTTCATACCGCGCGAAGAAGCGTCATCATAGAGCTTCTTCATTTCGTCATCCACTTCCGGAAGTCTTTCAAGGAACTCTTCTTTTGAAGCCTTCTCAAGCGACTTCGGAACAAGTGACTGAACCTCTAAATCGGATACTTCGACCTTGTATCCAAGCTCGCGTGCAAGAATAACCGTCTTACGTGCGACATCCATTCCAGAAAGATCATCTCTAGGATCTGGTTCTGTATATCCAAGCGACTTTGCTTTAAGAACGAGAGAGGAGAATGGAACAGTACCATCAAACTCATTAAGAAGCCAGCAGAGTGTACCGGAGACCATACCTTCGACCTTCTCTACACTGTCCCCTGTCTCCCTAAGATCCTTTAAGGTGCAGATTACTGGAAGACCAGCGCCGACTGTAGTCTCATAAAGGAACTTCCTTCCTGTTCTATCAGAGGCATCCATGAGCTTTTCATACTTTTCATATGAACCTGCCCCGGCTTTCTTATTCGGCGTTATGATATGGAAGCCTCGTTCGATATATGAGACATATGACGCGGCCCTTTCCTCGCTTGATGTACAGTCAACAAGCACAGAATGCGGATAATAAAATGCGCCGACATGATTGAGGAAAATATCTTCACGATACACAACGCCATGCGCATCCAGCTCTTCTCTCCACCTTGAGAGATCCACGCCTTCTTCTGAGAGAAGCATCTTCTTTGATGTAGCGATTCCTCTTACGCGGATATCGAGATCAAATTCACGGCGAAGCCTATCGCCTTCCGATGCAAGCTGATCAAGAAGCGTTCCTCCGATATTCCCAGCTCCAAAGAGACCGACCGAAAGCGTCTGTGCGGAAAGGAAGAATGTTGAGTGGAGCGCACGAAGAGCTCTTCCGCTCTCTTCGCTCTTGATAACTACACTGATATTCCTTTCACTCGACCCTTGCGCAATTGCCTTGATATTCACACCAGCTCTTGCAAGCGAAGAGAAGAACTTACCGGCAACGCCTACATGTCCCGACATCCCCTCGCCAACAGCGGCAAGGATTGCAAGATCCGAGGAGGAATCCACACGCGAGATTCCCCCTGCTGCGATATCTGTCTGAAACTCTTTCTTTACCGTGCGGAGTGCTGCATTCGCCTCGCTCTGAGGAACTGCGATACAGATTGAATACTCCGATGACGCCTGCGAAATAAGAATAACAGAGATTCCCTCCGCCCTGAGCGCGGAGAAAAGCCTTGATGATACGCCTGGAACGCCCGACATTCCAGAGCCTTCAAGGTTTATAAGCGCAACACGTCTTACAACGGAGAAGGCCTTTACCGTTGATTTCTCATCACTCAACCGGACGTCATTTGTAATGAGCGTTCCCTCATTCTCGATATCGCCCCAATATCTGAGAGAGATGTTTATCGATTTACTCGCAGCTGGCTGGAATGCATGAGGATGGATTATAGGCGCACCAAAGAACGAAAGTTCCGTTGCTTCATCATATGTGAGCGCCTTTATAACATGGGCAGATGGAACATCTCGCCTTGAAGCGGTGCAGAGAAGCGAGCGGCTGTTCCAGAATGTAAGCGGCGCATTATGCGTAGAGGCAATAAGCGCAGCAGTATATTCGCTCTCTCCGTCTGCCCTTACCTTCCCAGATGCATCTGCGGTATTTCTTACTGAATAAAGATTCCCTGATACAAACACGACGCCTTTTGGAAAAGAAGGAGCTTTTACAGCCTCCTCCGGCGTCATCATAATGCTTTCGATTCCTTCTTCACGGAACTTAGCATCGAGGATGGAGGAAATATATGAACTTGTAAGATCTTTCAGATACTTCTCCGCAGAGGATGGAGCATCCTTCAAAAGCCAGACAGCATGCAGGATTTCCTCAATTTCAGAGAACGAAGAATTTATCTCATTTTCTACTTTTTTTGCATCTTCTTGAGAGAGTATGCTATCAGCGGCTTCGATCCATGCGTTCTGGCTCTTCTCGAGTCTACTCCAAAGTCTTTCATCATTTGCTGACGCAGATTGAAGGAGCGATGACATCGAGAGTTCAGATGAATCGACAGGAGAAAGAACGAAGACCTTCGTATCTTCCTCTCCGCTACGAGCAACAGCCAACAGCTTTGCTATCCCTGTTTTCGATGAGAGCATCGAGCCCTCAAGTGCATGGATACGGATTCCAGACATTAATTCCTCCTAGTAAAAAAGCTCCCAGCCTAGGGAGCTTTTTTCTTGGACCATGTCGCGTTATACGACTTTCTCGACCTTTCCGCTTCTCAGGCAACGAGTACAGATCTTTATTGTCCTCGGAGTGCCATCGATAAGAGCCTTCACGGAAACGATGTTGGGCTTGAAGGTGCGTTTCTTTGTCACACCAATATGCTGACCGACACCACCTTTCTTCTTTGCCTGTCCTTTACGCGGAACAATTGAGCCTGAAATAGTTCCCTTTCCGCAGATTTCACATCTTCTTGCCATCTTATCATCCACCTTTAATTATTATCAAGAGGAGAGGCATCCTGCCAGGAGCATGGCAAATGCCAGTCACAGTTTCGAAACTATACTCAAACCTCGCATTTTTGTAAATAGCTTCATAAAACAATATCCTCAAAGGTTATAGAGAATAAGGATACCTCAATGCAGTTTATGAAGGGGCGTCTTTATGGCATACTGAAATTATGGAAAGGGTTGCGGTACTGACGCTATGCGAACATGATAGGCTTTTGTGGAGGAAAAAGCTCAAGACATATTTCCAAGCAACAGGGGACTGGAGAGCCTATACCCTTCCGCCTTCGATCATCCTTCCATATGTAAAGGATATCTCAGCATATTTTGATATCGCAGATGGTATATTCCGATATAAAGGGGAAATCGAAACGCTCTCTTCGTTCAGAGTGCTAAGAGCCGAAAACAGCGCGTTAAAAGGAGAGTACGGCCTATTTATCTCATATGGCAGCGAAAATTTCGATTATGTATTTGAAGAGGGAAAAGTGAAGGTTGACGGTATCGCACTATATGAAATAAAGGAAAGGAGCACAAAGCTTATACAGCATAGACCCCTACGCATTTCTTGATGGACAGAGCGAGGAGAGAAAGCAGGAAGAGCAGAGAGGCCGGGGCTTACAAACGATTCTTCCATGAAGATTCACTGTCATGCTCATCCTTCCCCAGAGCGATGGATCAAAACGCTCTCTTATTTCTTTCATTGCCTTAGTTCTGTCTTTCGTATCGGTAAGTCCTAAGCGCTCTGCTACACGGACAAAGTGCGTGTCGCCTATCACACCCGGTTTTCCTAAAATCGTCACAAGATAACAGGCTGCGGTTTTCTCTCCGACTCCCGGAAGCGCTATAAGCCCTTCCTCCGTTTCAGGTATTCCATGCGCTTCTATATACTCTGCACATGCCTTAATATTCTTCGCCTTTGAGTGCGCAAGGCCTGCGGAATGTATCAAAGCCTCAATCTCGCTGACCTCTGCTCGCGCTATATCTTCCACAGAAGGAAAACGCAAAAAAAGGTTCTCCGCCGCATGCTCTGCCTGTCTATCGGTAGTAGAAGCAGAGAGCATAACGGTAATGAGAAAACGAAAAGGAGAGACTACCGGAAGGAAGGATATTCTCTTCGGGTAGTGCTCATCCAACATCGAAATGATCTTTTCTTTATTGTCCACTCTTAATCTTAGAGTACACGGTGCAGACCTCTGCCTCAAGCCATCATGAAGCAAATTCAGAATGCAACATCAACAAGACTTTCTATGCAAACAAGGAATCTTATTCTCAAGACTTATTGTCTTTATTATATTGCCATCCATATCCGTCAAGATTTCAGTACCCGGATGAAGCGAATGGACTGTTTTTCCATCGATAAGGCACTCCGTCTTCTGTCCATCGCCACGGATCCTGAAAGTCTTATCACCCCACGTCTGGGCATAATCAAAAGCAACACCGTCTGCGCAATCTGCCCATCTTACAGTATTCCTTTCTATCGATACGCCATGCATCCTAGAAACATATTCCAGCACCGCAAGGGCCGCCGGCCCATAGTTCTGCTGAGAGCCACCGAGAGCATAGTAGGAAGGCTGTGATGTGAATGGATCGAATTGCTGCACGAACGCCATGTCCTTTCCTATCGCCGTTATAAGCTTCCGCCCAAGAATAGGCAGCATCCACTCAAAACCGTAGTTTTCCAATGCGCGTATCGCCCTCTGGTATGTAAGCGCCTCAGGCTGTCCTGTCCATGCATTCGAAATGATATTCCGGAAATATGGATCATCGACCGCTATCGAAGGAAGCGGCATCGGCGTCCAGAACTCATCGGGGTTGAGCACATGGTCAATGACAAAACGGCGGCCAAGATCTTTCGGCAACGATTTCCAGTACATACACCGGAGATTATTGTGAATCAGAGCTGGTATGGCCCTATGCTGGTTGTCTCTATCAAAGAGAGCGCCTTTCTCTTCATCCCAGAGGTAGCTCACGAGCTTTTTTGAAACCGCATCGGCCTTTGCTCTCCATTCTTTCTCTTTCTCCCAGTCCTTCTTTATATGGGCAATAGAAGAAAGAACAGCGCGTGATGAATAGGAATAGCCCATAAAATCCATAGATGCGACAGGAAGCGTTGAAAAACCTTTTGGAGCATCCTCTCCGATCCAGTAGTTTTCAGCGTCAGGCCCAAGGCGCAGCGTATTATCCTCACCGGTATCGTAGCGGCACCAAGTTTCAAGGCATCCGTCCCCATCGCTATCTCGATACTTCCAGAGATATGCATCGAAACGCATCAGCGCATCTTCAAGCGCATCAAGGTATTCGAAATCGCTTTCTTCGCTATAGTAGAAGACATTCAGCGCAGGATCGGCAAAGCAAAAGCCCTGGAACTTATTGTACTCAGGCTCAAGCCTTCCATCCCTGTATGCAATACTCCCAGGAAGGCGTCCATCATCACGGATGGAAGTGATGAAGAGAAGCGTGTTGTTCAGTGCAATCTCCGCATCTCTTTTTCCATACATCTCTCCACCCATCGGCTGTGTTTCAAGCCAGATTTTGTTATAGCCGCCGCCTTCGATAAGAACACGGTAGCTTCCAAATTTCCTTATATTCTTTCTACAGACCTCTTCTGCACCTTTGAAGACAGAAGAGAGCATATCATCCGAGGATGAGAAGGTTACATCAGTTTCTATCAGGTTCATTCTGTCCTCACATCTTTATGCCTGTTGAGCTGATTCCCTGCACAAGATACCTGTTGAAGAACAGGAAAATCAGGAAGACAGGAACAAGCGAGAGCGTCGACATAGCGAACATCGGCCCATACGCGCTGGTTGATGTCGCATCCGCAAATCCTTTTATAGCCACTGAGACCGTGTACATGGATGGCCGGCTAAGGTAGATCATCGCAGACATATAGTCATCCCATTTCCAGTAGAACTGGATGATAATCGTTGTAATGATCGATGGTTTTAGAAGAGGGAAGAATATACGAGTGAATATTCCATAGCGGCTACAGCCATCAATGAGAGAAGCTTCATCAAGCTCCCTCGGGATGCTCCGTCCAAATGACATCATCTGGTAAATGAAGAAGGGCTGACCGAAGAAGTGTGGCAGGACAAGCGGAAGATATGTTCCAACCATGCCGAGTTTGTTGTAGATGATGTACTGCGGAATAAGAATGATCTGTGCCGGCAGCATCATCGTGCAGATCATGCATGAAAACCATACCTTGCTTGTTCTGAACTTTATCCTAGACAGTCCATATGCAACACAGGAGGAAGAAAGAACCGTTCCGATTGTCGCTACTATCGAGACAAAGAATGAATTGCGGAAAAAAACGCTGAAGGTAATACCGGCAAACCCCTGCCATCCTGTTATGTAGTTCTCAGGATGGAAGACCTTGGGAAGAATTGCCAGACCGCCATTGAGAATTTCATTATTATCTTTGAAGGAACCTGCAACCATCCAAAGCACAGGATAGATCATCAGGATTCCGAATAAGATAATGAATACATGATATAAAGTTGCTGAAATAGCATGTTTCTTATTCATTTACACCCCCTCATCCGCAGAGAAAACCCAGAGTCTGGATGTTCTGAATAGAATCACGGTAACTACAGCGATGAGGATAAGCATCAGCCAAGACATAGCGCTTGCATATCCCATATTCGACCACTTGAACGCATGGTTATACACATAGAGCGCATAGAAGTTCGTTGAATCGTTCGGGCCGCCACCGGTGATGATAAACGCCTGTGTAAACGTCATGAAGCCTGAAATTGTCTGCATCACAAGGTTATAAAGGATGATCGGAGAGAGCATTGGCAGCGTGACATGCACAAAACGCTGTATTCTCCCTGCCCCATCAATCCTTGCCGCCTCATAGTACACGACTGGGATTTCCTTCAAGCCGGCGGCGAAGATTATCATCGACGAACCAAACTGCCAAATAGCAATCAACACAAGGATCATCATTGCTAACTTCGGATTTCCCAGCCAGGAGATCCGGTCAAAGCCAAGCGACATGATAATCGAATTGGCAAGCCCTCGCCGTGAAAATATGTTCTGCCAGACTATGGCAACTGCAACGCTTCCGCCAACAAGAGAGGGAACATAGTATAGGGAGCGATAAATCGTCACTCCCCTATGCTTTAGCGTCAGAAGATACGCAACCAGAAGCGCGAATGCCAGCTTCAAGGGGACAGAGATGACGACGAAGATGAATGTAACCTTCATGGAATTGAGGAATCTCTCATCCCCGAACAGGTTCTTGTAATTTGAAATACCTATGAACGATAGCTCGCGCCCAAGACGATAGTCTGTAAATGAATAGCAGAGCGACGTAATCACAGGAATCAAGGTAAATGCAAGAAACCCAATGATGAACGGCAGGGTGAAGATCAAACCCACCGTATTATCTTTATTGAGAAATCCCTTGATTTTTCCTTCTTTCATCATCCAGCCCCCTGAAATCAGAATTTGGACTCAGCAAATGCTATAAGCTCTGTTGCGGCATCCTCTGGGGTTATAACGCCATACTGAACTCTCTCAACAAGCAGATCGTAGTAATCCTCGATCTCTGTCTTCGGTTCTGGGCTTATGACATTACATGCTTCAAGAGGAAGAGAACCAATCTTCTCAACAAAGTCATAGATCATCATATCGACATCAGAAGCATTCTCTACGACTGCATCACGGACTTTAGACATGATAGGCACACCGCGTTCGCCATTAAGGACAAGGTTTGCATCGATGTTGTTTACAAAATAGTCAAGGAAAGCAATGGCCTCTTCCTTATGCTTGGAATGTGACGAGACAGAGAACTGCTGTGAAGACTGTACGATCATGCCATACGGGCCGTCTTCTTCAATCTTGGGAACCATAGCGATTTTTATATCGCGGCCACAGGCATTGACTATTGAAGCAATCTGGTTAGATGCAACCCATGTCATTGCAGCTTCTTCTGTAACGATATAATCGCCTTCAACGTCCCTTATTTCATTTATTGCACCAGGATCTGGATAAGCACCGGCATCTGTAAGATCTTTAATCATCTGAAGATAGTCAGCAATTGGCTGCGGATCGCTCCAACCGAGGCCATCATTCGTGCTCTTATAGAAGTTTGCATCTTTCTCTGTCTGCGAAACTCTCATCGAAACACCTGCAATATAGTTGTTCATACTAGAGCTTCCATATATCCCAAGTTCCTCGTGGATCTTCAGCGCAGCCTCCTTCCATTCATCCCAAGTCCAGTTATCGCGAGGAAGAGGAACACCTGCCGCTTCGAACATCGCAGGATCATATGCTATGCCATAAGTATTAGTTCCGATTGAGATACCGGTGAGCGTTCCATCAGAATCAGTAGTAGTTGCAAGGAATGCCTCTGTAGTATCAGAAACATCTAAGCTGCCATCCTCTACATACTGGTTCAGAGGCTCGATTGAGGGTAGATACTTCGGCCAGTTTCCGCCAAGCTGGAAGATATCCCAGACATCGTCTGCGGCAACAAGCGTATCCAGTTTTGTAAAGTAGCCGTCAAAGTCATAGAACTCTGCCTGGATATCAATCTCAGGGTGGAGTTCTTCGTACATCTCTATTACCTTGTTCGTTGCATTATGCCTTGTCTGCGAACCCCACCATGCTATCCTGAGCACGGTTTTCTCACTAGATGAGCTTGCAGAGCTAGCAGAAGATGCAGAAGAAGAGGACGTGCTCGACGAGGTTGATGAAGTGGATGTGGAGGATCCGCCACTCTTAGAACAGGACGAAATCAGCAATACAGCAATAAGCAAAGAGAAAACAATAAGTATTTTCTTTGATGTGTGTTTCATTTCTACCTCCTATTTTGTCTATTCAGACCTGTATTTTTTATGATATTGCAACATCGGAGTTTTTACTGAAAAATGCTTTGAAATGACAAAATTAATAAAAAAGAGGGGGAAATCTTAAATAGATTTGCTGGAATTTGATATCCGATATTTCAACGGGCTTTCCCCTGCAAGCCTTTTGAAAACCTGAGAAAAATATGAAGCGCTGGAATACCCTGTCCTTTCGGCAACTTCCGGAATGGATAGCTCTGTCTCTACAAGCAGGGTTTTGGCGTTATCAACGCGGCAGTGGTTTATGAAATCCACGACTGTGTAGTTCGTAACCTCCTTGAATATCCGGGCAAGGTACGTCTTATCGATATTATAGATTGAGGCAACATCATCCAATCCGTTGAGAGATGCAGCATGGCTAGATACATATTTTGATATCTTCCTAACTTTCAGATACCTTGTCATCCTGCTTTCAGGCATCGTGAAGGTTTCGCTTTCGGAGAACTTCATCATTGAAACATCGAGTATCAATTCTGCAACTAGCGTCTCTGAAAGCGCTTTCTCTTCCGGAGAGATATCTGCTCCGGAGAGCAGGAACTCTATACGGCGGAAAATATTCAAGACTTTTGAAACATCTTCCGAGCCAAGTACATGTACGCCATGAAGACGGGAAAATAGAGCGCAGAAATCACAGCCCATTGCTTCCGCAATCTTATGAAACCACTGCTCACGACACTCAATCAGAATCCTCTCATGAAGATTGCCTCCAATTACATTTGTTTCTGGAATCTTCTTTTTATCAATGAATGTGATACTTCCATCTATCATTTTGCATCCGGTTCTTCTGTAATAGAAGTTCCTGAATCCCCTGACGATGAAGTGGATCTGGTATTCATTGCTATAGATCCCAGGGACTGCGAACTCACTGTCGCGTATGATGTGATTAATTGAAAAATTACCAGTATGGGTATTTATGATTATCTTCTTCATCGAATCTATTTTATCGCTTTATTCCTGACATGTCGTAAAGACGAAGAAATTTCACCACAGCCTTTATGCATGTAAAGTATAATCTCTGGCATATGGTAATAGAAGAAATAAATATACGTGATCCATTCGTCCTGCCTTTTAATGGGAAGTACTACATGTATGGAACAAGGGCTGAAAGCTGCTGGAGCGTGGGAGATGGCTTTGACGTGTACGTCTCTGACAACCTTTCCCAATGGGAAGGCCCTATAGAGGTATTCCACCGACCTGAGGGCTTCTGGGGCAACAAGAACTTCTGGGCGCCTGAGGTGTACAGGCATAATGACAGCTTTCTGATGGCTGCTACCTTCAGTTCATCAGAATCTGGGAAGAAGGGAACAATGCTACTTTCTTCTGATAGCCCCCTAGGGCCATTCAGATTATATAGCCACGATATTCTAACGCCGCTTTCTTGGATGAGTCTTGATGGAACTCTCCTTTTTTCACCCCACCCTTATATGATCTTCGCCCATGAATGGCAAGATGTGGAAAACGGAGATGGAGAGATTTGCATAGTACGCTTGAGCGATGATTTAAAAGAGTGCATCTCAGCGCCTAAGCTGCTCTTTAAAGCCTCCGAAGCAAAGCCTTGGGTAAAGGGCATTGAGCATAAGCGCTATCCGGGACTCAACTATGTAACGGATGGCCCCTTTGCATTCCATCTTCCATCGGGAAGGATTCTCCTTTTATGGTCAAGCTTCTCAGAAAATGGATATACAGAGGCCTATGCAATCTCCCAAAGCAGTGATCCGGAGGGAGAATGGACAATAGGCAAAGATCTGATATACGACAAGAATGGCGGCCACGGTATGATCTTCAAGCATAATGACGGCCATCATATGTTGGTTCTGCACACGCCAAACACACATCTTGAGGAACGGCCTCTTTTCATTGATGTCGATGAGATTTTAGCAAGGATAGATTCCTGACATCAGAAATGATTGTCATTCTTGAAGCGGACAAACTCAGGGGAAGCGTCTATCCATATTTTAATTAAATCGAAACTGCACTTAAATAATATAGACCCTGATCCAGTGATGAACCAAGGTCTTTACAGTCGGGATGAATGGACTCGAACCATCGATATCCTGCTCCCAAAGCAGGCGCCATAGCCGCTAGGCGACATCCCGAACAAGGCGAAGTATAGTTGAAAGGACAAAGCACGTCAATATAATCATGGCTGTTTTGACAATCA
>CAZURL010000003.1:10021-38372 GCA_964623005.1 uncultured Spirochaetaceae bacterium | reverse complement strand
AAAAACCGCCACGCACTGTGACGGCTTCAGACATTTGTCTGTTTTCTCTTCCATGGTTCGGAAGCTCTTAGTTGGACTTCTTCTTGTCCTTCTTTCCAGCAGCCTTTTCTTCTTTCTTAGTCTTCTCGACAAGTTCAAGTATGACCATTTCAGCTGCGTCCCCAAGCCTGTTGCCGGTCTTGAGTATGCGTGTGTATCCGCCATTTCTCTCAACAAAGAGAGGGCCGATTTCCTTGAAAAGCTTATCAACAACAGCTTCATCATAGATGTAGCGTGCAGCAGTACGGCGGTTGTGAACAGAATCAACCTTAGAACGCGTAATAAGCTTTTCAGCCTTCTTCCTAACCTCAAGCGCCTTAGCTTTGGTTGTCTCGATCCTCTCATACTTGAAGAGGGATGTTACCATGCTGCGCATGAGGGCTTTGCGCTGACTTGATTTGCGGGAAAGCGCATTGTACCCGATCCTATGCTTCATTGTTCTCTTCTTCCTTGTTCTCTGGAACTTTGATAGACGTCTTCAATACACTGAAGTCAGTCATGCCAAGAGTAAGTCCCCACTCTCTGAGCTTATCTTTAATCTCGGAAAGCGATTTCTTACCGAAGTTTCTGGTCTTGGCAATCTCATCCTCAGTCTTCCTTGCAAGATCTCCGATGGATTTAATTCCTGCATTCTTGAGGCAGTTGGAAGAACGTACCGTAAGCTCTAACTCCTCAACAGGAGTATCGAGAAGACGGCGGATTCTTTCCTCTTCCTCATCGGCTTCTTCAGTTGTGCAGATCTTTCCCTCATCGAAATTGATGAAGATCGTGAAATGCTCCTTGATAATCTTAGCAGCTTCACCAAGTGCATTTTCCGGAGAGATCGTACCATCTGTAACGATTTCAATCGTAAGCTTCTCGTAATCATTCCTCTGACCAACTCTTGTTGGCTCGATAGAATATTTGACTCTCTTTACTGGGGAGTAGAAAGCATCTATAGAGATAACTCCCGGCTCCTCGGAGTATTTTTCGTTAAGCTCAGATGGGACATAGCCTCTTCCCAGATCAATCTGGACTTCCATCTCAAGGTCACAATCATCCATCATTGTGAAGATCGGCAGATCGGGATTTGTTACTGTTACCTGATCACGCTCAAAATCTCTACCAGTGATAACACCTGGCCCCTTGCAAGGAATTGTGAGGACTGTGCCCTCGCTATCTTCCGGCATACTGATCTGCAGTTTCTTAATGGCTGCAATGATATCGCTGATATCTTCCCTTACACCCTTGAGCGGCTCGAACTCAGAAGTAACCATATGAGCTTCCCTCATTTCGGTATCACCGAAAGTCGTAAAGCGGATACAAGTTACCGCATAGCCCTGGATCGAGGAGAGAAGCACGCGGCGAAGAGTATTGCCGACAGTCGTTCCGAATCCTCTTTCGAAAGGATAAGCAACGAATACCCCACGATCGGCCGTCGAAACGGTGTGATCAAGGATGACTCCAGCAGGTCTCTTAAACCCCTTGAGAAGATTTTTCCTAGCCATTATAGCTCCTTATTACTGCTGTGGAAAACCCACAGTCAATCAGACACGGCGAGTCTTGCGAGGACGGCAACCGTTGTGCGGAATCGGGGTAACGTCTCTAATCGTGCGAACCTTGAGGCCAAGAACTCCGAGAGTTCTGATTGCACTCTCACGGCCAACACCTGGTCCCTTTACATAGACATTGACTTCCCTAAGCCCAAAATCCATAGCCTTCTTTGCTGCTGTTTCACAAGTTGTCTGAGCAGCATATGGCGTAGACTTCTTTGCACCACGGAATCCGAGGCCGCCAGCGGATGCCCAAGCAATTGCATTGCCGGCGATATCGGTAATCGTGATAATCGTATTGTTGAAGGTTGCCTGGATATAGACATTTCCCTCTACAACGGTCTTCTTTGCCTTTTTCTTTACGTTTGCCATTTTTCTCCTGCCCCTTACTTCTTCTTATTGGCGACAGTCTTCTTTCTGCCCTTTCTGGTTCTGGCATTGGTCTTTGTTCTCTGTCCTCTTACGGGCAGCCCCTTCCTATGCCTAAGACCTCTGTAGCATCCGATATCCATCAACCTCTTGATGTTGAGAGCAACCTCGGTTCGGAGATGTCCCTCGATCGTGTACTCATCCTCGATGACCTTTCTCAGCAGAGCAAGCTCATCATTCGACAGGGTATTGATCCTGACGTCTGGATTGATATTAGTCTTCTTACAGATATCGTCAGCGGACTTCCTGCCGATACCATAGATATATGTCAGTGCGATCTTAACTGCCTTGTTCGGCAAGTCAACACCTGCTATACGTGCCATTCATGGCCTCCTGTTATTTCTGTCTCTGCTTGTGCTTCGGGTTCTCGCAGATAATGCGAACGACACCGGCACGTCTGATAACCTTGCACTTGTCGCAAATTGGTTTGACACTAGCTCTTACTTTCATTGCCTACTCCTGCTTAGAATTTCTTTAATCTACGCTTCTTTGCATCAACAAATCCATCATGATGATGCATCTTCATCATTGCGTCAAGCTGTCTCATTGTCTCAAGGTCAACACCTACGAGAATGATCAACGATGTACCGCCGAACAGCATTGCAACATTTGACGGGAAGTCGAAGAACATCTGAATCAGCGTTGGGATCAAAGCGATAAACGCAAGGAATATTGCTCCCGGAAGAACGATACGGTTGAGGATCTTTGTAAGATATTCCTCAAGCTTCTCATTTCTGACACCTGGGATAGAACCGCCATTGTCCCTTATATTCTTCGCCATCTCGATTGGGTTCAGGCTCACCTGTGTATAGAAGAACGCGAACGCAATGATCAGAACCGTATAGATAATCAGATATGGCGCACCCTGCGGATTGAGGAAATCTGCAATCGCACGAAGCCATCCGATGTTCGAGTTATAGCCAAGCTGCAACGGGAACGAAAGAAGCGTTGATGCGAAGATAACAGGGATAACTCCTGACGGGTTGATCTTGAATGGGATATATGAATTCTGCGAACCATACATCTTTCTTCCTACAACACGACGGGAATACTGTACTGGAATCTTCCTCTGTCCCTTCTCCTCATATACTACAAGAGCAACAACGAAGAAGAACATGATGATAACGACAATCAGCGAAAGCGGATTCATCACACCAGCCTGAATGCTTCTTACCATTGTGTAGCTGGCAGATGGAATACGTGCCACGATACCCGCGAAGATCATCAACGAAATACCGTTTCCAATGCCTTTATCTGTGATCCTCTCGCCAAGCCAGACCATTGTCATGGAACCAGCTGTGACAGTGATCATCGCAACGATAGTGAAAGGAATCCTGCCAATTGCGATAGCACCAGGAATGCTTGATGCATAAACCGATGCGGCCAGAGACTGGATTGCGCTGACGACAATCGCTCCATAACGGGTATACTGCTGTACCTTCTTCGACCCCTGGGGATCCTGCGCAAGCTTCTTCAGCGACGGAATGACAAGCATCAGCAGCTGCATGATAATCTGTGTGCTTATATACGGCATTACGCCAAGCATGAAGATTGAGAAGTTTGCGAACGCACCACCAGAGAAGAAGTTCAGATACTCCGTAAACGAGTTCGAGTTGCTCTCGAAGTAGCTAAGGACAACGCCTGGATTAACGCCAGGGATTGGAAGGACTGCTCCCACTCTCGTCACCGCAAGGATGCCGAGCGTGAAGAGCACTCTCTTCTTTATGTCCTTCATTCTGAACATTTCTACCAGAGTGTTTGCCATTTCAGTCCTTTACCTTAACTTCACCGCCAACAGCTTTGATCTTCTCAGAAGCTGCCGCGCTGATTCTGACTCCATCGACAACAAGCTTCTTGGTGATCTCTCCATCAGCGAGAATCTTGGCCTCCGTCTGCTGCCCCTTGATAAGCTTCTTTTCTCTAAGCGTCTGAGCAGAGACTGTCTCGCCGTCTGCATACACTCTTTCAAGCTCTGCAAGAGATATTGGCTGCCTCTCTACCTTGAACGGATAATTAGAGAAACCACGTCTTGCAAGGCGTCTGTAAAGCGGCATCTGTCCACCTTCGAATCCAAGACGAACACCACCACCTGAACGGCTGTTCTGACCATCATGGCCTCTGCCGCAAGTTCTACCTTTTGAAGATGCACCACGTCCAACTATAGTCTTCCGGGTTGTTGCCCCAGCTGGCTTTACAATCTGTGCCATTTAGACCTCCTCAACCTTTACGAGGTGACTGACCTTACGCACCATGCCGAGATTGACAGGGTTCGCTTCACGTATGACTGAACTGGAAATCTTTCCGAGGCCGAGAGCCTTAATGGTCTTTCTCTGCTTTGGAAGCGTTCCTGCCAGTCCCTTTACGAGTGTGATCTTTATCTGTGCCATGATTAACCCCACATCTCCTTGAGAGTCTTGCCTCTAGAAGAAGCGACCTCTGCTGCGTTGTACATATGCTCAAGCGCATCGAATGTTGCTTTTACCGTATTGATACCATTGCGAGAACCGAGGGACTTTGAAAGAACATCCTTGATTCCTGCTGCATCGCATACGAGGCGAACTGCACCGCCAGCCTTAACACCCGTACCAGGAACAGCTGGGCGAAGAAGCACAGATGCGCTCTTGAACTTTCCTACAATCTCATGAGGGATGGTCGTGCCCTTGAGAGGAACTGTGATGAGACTATTGCGAGCCTTCTCAGTAGCCTTTCTGATAGCATCGGTAACATCATTTGCCTTACCGAAACCATAACCGACTCTGCCATCACCGTAACCGACGACAACAAGAGCTGAGAAAGAGAATCTTCTACCACCCTTAACGACCTTGGCAACGCGGTTAAGCTTTACGAGCTTCTCGATTGCTCCATCCTTAACTTCTCTGTCTTTTGCCTTATCCATATCTGCTCCTAGAACTTGACTCCGGCCTTTCTGGCTCCATCAGCGATTGCCTTGACGATGCCATGATAAAGATAACCATTGCGATCGAAGACGACGCTGTCGATATTCTTCTCAAGCAGCCTCTTTCCGATTACCTCGCCGAGCTTTTCTGCATCTGCGACGGTATTCCTCAGGTTCCTGAGATCGGCCTCCACGGATGAAGCAGAAACGAGTGTATTGCCAACCGTATCGTCGATGACCTGAACATACATATGGTAGTTCGATCTGAAGACCGTCATTCTTGGTCTTGAAGCTGTACCAGAAATCCTTTTTCTGATATGAAGCTTCCTCTTTTGATGACGTCTTCTCTTGTCGATCATTCTGTTCATACTTCCAAACCGCCTTATTTCTTACCACCGGACTTACCGACCTTGCGGCGGATCGTCTCGTCTTCGTACTTGATACCTTTGCCCTTGTATGGCTCAGGCTTCCTCAGGGAGCGGATCTCAGCAGCGGCCTTACCGACCTTTGCCTTATCGATACCGGAAACAGTGAGCTTTGCAGGCCCCTCTGCCTCAACCTTGATTCCCTCCGGAACCACATATTCAATCGGAGTGGAATAGCCGAGGTTGAATGTAACGATATTGTCCTTAACCTCTGCTCTGTAACCGACACCGTTGATAAGAAGAACCTTCTTGAAACCTTCAGACACACCGATGATCATGTTGTTGATCAGCTGACGATACAATCCATGATAGCTCTTCGAAAGCTTCTCATCGTTATGTCTGGTAACAAGTACCTCATTGCCATTGATTTCAACAGTCACGTCAGGTCTGACCTGAAGAGAAAGCTCTCCCTTTGGCCCCTTCACTGAAACAAGACCGTTATCGACAGAAACACTAACCTTCTCCGGAATCTGTACCGGAAGCTTTCCTATTCTAGACATATCGCCTCCTTACCAGATTGTACAGATCAGTTCGCCGCCGACACGTGCTTCCTTAGCCTTCTTGCCGGTGATGACTCCTGTCGATGATGAAACTACTACAACGCCGATTCCGTTATATACGGAAGGCATATCCTTGTAACCGCAATATACGCGGCGACCAGGTGTAGAGATACGCTCAAGGCCGTGAAGAACAGGGCGCTGATCCTCGGTATACTTGAGGAAAACCCTGATATATGTGACATCGTCCTTGGTAACCTTCTTGAAGTTCTTGATGAATCCCTCGTTCTTAAGGATCTTCACGATCTGGAGCTTAAGATTAGAGGCCGTTACATCAACCTTCTCGTGCTTTGCCTGACTAGCATTTCTGATTTTAGTCAGCATATCTGCAATTGGATCACTAACTGCCATATTAAACTCCTACCAGCTCGACTTGGTAACGCCAGGAATCTGGCCTTCGCTAGCCAGCTTTCTGAAGCAGATTCTGCACATATCAAACTGGCGCATATAACCACGCGGACGTCCGCAAATGCGGCAGCGATTGTAACGGCGCGTGGAGAACTTAGGTTCTTTCTTAGCCTTTATAATCAGAGACTTCTTTGCCATTCTCAAGCTCCTTATTTCGCAAACGGCATGCCAAGAGCCTTGAGAAGAGCATATCCCTCTTCATCGTTCTTAGCCGTTGTGACTATAGCGATGTTAAGGCCACTGATCCTCTCGATCTTGTCATAGTCGATCTCAGGGAAGATTATCTGCTCAGTGATACCGAGAGAGTAGTTCCCATGTCCGTCGAATGCGTTCGGTTTTACGCCCTTGAAGTCCTTAACACGAGGAAGTGCGATTGTGATAAGTCTCTCAAGGAAATACCACATATTGTCACCACGAAGCGTAACCATTGCACCGATTTCCTGACCTTCCCTGATCTTGAAGTTAGCGATGGACTTCCTTGCCTTTGTCTTCACGACATGCTGTCCTGTAATCTGCTCAAGTTCCTTGACAGCTGCATCGAGAAGCTTTTTATTCGTCGTTGCTTCACCTACGCCAACAGATACTGTGATCTTTTCGAGCTTCGGGATCTGCATAACGGACTTAAATCCAAAATCCTTCATCAGCTGAGGCGCAACTGTTTCTGCGTACTTCTTCTTGAAATTCGGTACGAACTTTTCTTCTGCCATATCAGAGCACCTCTCCTGTCTTCTTTGCATAGCGGACTTTCTTGCCGTTCTCGAATCTATAGCCTACTCTGGACACCTTGTCCTTGGAGACAAGCTGTACATTTGAGACATGGATCGGAGCTTCGACTTCAATGATTCCGCCTCTGTCCTGCTGGGTTCTCTTCTTCTGGGTCTTCTTGACCATATTAGCACCCTGCACATAGACCCTTTCATTCTTTGGATCTATCCTTACGATCTTGCCGGTGCGGCCCTTATCCTTTCCGGCGATGATCCTGACTGTGTCGTTCTTCTTCAGTCTCATGAAAAACTCCTACAACACTTCCGGCGCAAGTGAAACGATCTTCATATAGTTTTCGCGAAGCTCTCTCGCTACTGGCCCGAAAATACGCTTACCACGCGGGTTATTGTTGGCATCGATGATAACGCATGCATTGTCATCGAACCTGATATAGGTACCGTCAGGTCTGCGGTATTCCTTCTTAGTACGTACAATTACAGCCTTGAGAACATCACCTTTCTTGATGGCTCCGTTCGGAAGGGCATCTTTTACTGCTACGACGATGATATCGCCGACACCAGCAACATACCTATGGCTGCCGCCGAGAACCTTGATGCACTGCACACGCTTTGCACCGCTGTTGTCCGCGACGTTAAGATAAGTCTGCATCTGTACCATGACTTTTCTCCCTTAGCGTGCTCTCTCGATGATTTCTTCGAGACGCCAGCACTTATCCTTGCTGTAATGGCGGCTTTCGATAACGCGAACAGTGTCTCCGATATGAGCATCATTGTTCTCGTCATGAGCCTTAAACTTCTTCGTTGAGACAACGTACTTCTTATAAATCGGGTGAAGAGTCCTGTTCGTAACCTGCACAACGATGGTCTTATCCATCTTGTCGCTTACTACGAGTCCGGTCATTTTCTTCTTTCTAGATTCCATTTTTCCGTGTCTCCCTTACTTACCAGCCTTGTCAATACCGATATCCACTGCATGGATTCTGGTATTCAGGCGTGCGATATCCTTTCTTGTCGTCCTGAGGAGCATCGGGTTATCAAGGTGGCCAAGTACCTTCTGCAGTCTCAGATTGACCAGCTCTTTCCTAAGCTTCTCACGCTCTGCTACAAGCTCTTTGTAACTGAGATTCTTATAAGATTTCTTCATAAAATCACTCCATTTCCGAGCGGACGACGAACTTCGTCTTAATCGGAAGCTTAGACGCTGCAAGCATGAGAGCTTCCCTTGCGAGATTCTCATCAACGCCCGCCATCTCGAACATGATCGCTCCCGTCTTGACAACCGCAACCCATCCTTCCGGATTGCCCTTTCCATTTCCCTGTCTTGTCTCAGCTGGCTTCTTTGTGTACGGCATATCAGGGAAGATGCGGATCCACACCTTACCGCCACGCTTTACGTGACGCGTCATAGCGACACGAGCTGCCTCGATCTGGCGGTTTGTTATCCACCTTGGCTCAGCAGCCATGAGTCCGTACTCGCCGAATGCAAGCTGATTGCCCTTGTGAGCAACGCCATCGCGTGTTCCACGCTGCTTCTTTCTGAACTTAACTCTCTTTGGACTGAGCATTGTTAACTCCTTGCTTCCGCCGCACTCTCCGCGGTCTTCTTCTTAACTAGAGTACCCACGGTATCGTCCTCGGCGCCCTGATGCTCATAGATCTCACCATTGAAAACCCAGACCTTGATGCCAATGCATCCGAAGGAGGTATTCGCTGTAGCCACGCCGTAGTCGATATCAGCACGAAGAGTGTGAAGAGGCACACGACCATCCTTCATCCACTCGAAGCGGCTGATTTCAGCACCACCAAGGCGTCCTGAACACTTCACCTTGATTCCTTGGACTCCCCCTGCCATTGCTCTGGAAATTGCATTCTTCATGGCACGGCGGAATGCACCGCGGTTTTCGAGCTGGCGAGCAATGTTCTGAGCAATAAGCTGAGCATCGCACTCCGGCTTCTTGATCTCCTTGATCTTGATCTGAACCTTCTTGTCGGTAAGCTTCTGCATCTTTGCGCAAAGCTTCTCAACGTTAGTGCCCTTTGCTCCAATAATGATACCAGGACGAGCTGTAGCTACAACGAGCGTGATGCGCTGAGGTTTGCGGATGATCTCTACATCGCTGATCTCTGCACCTGCGACCTCTTCTGCAGCAAGGAGAGCCTTCCTGAGCTTGAGATCTTCATGAAGCGTATCGGCATATTCCCTTGGATCGACATACCACTTGCTCTTCCAAGTCTTGTTTACGCCCAATCTAAGTCCGATCGGATTAACTTTCTGGCCCATTATTTTCCCACCTTCTCATTTACTACGACAGTTATGTGAGACATCCTCCTGAGGAGAATATCGCGCTTTCCGTGCGAGCGCGGCCAGACTCTCTTGAGACGCGGACCGTCATCGATTTTCAGCTCAGAGATATAGAGAGAATCCTCATCTAATCTCCTGTTCTGGTTGAGCGCATTAGCTCCAGCGCTCTTGAGCACCTTCAGAATGAGCCTTGCACCCTTCTGCGGCATGGCCTCAAGTATGGCAACCGCCTCTACATAACCCTTGCCTCTTACAAGATCAGCAACAGGACGTACCTTTGAAGGCGATACCATAATGTACTTGGCAACTGCTTTATAACCCATCATATCCATACCTTACTTGACCTTCTTGTCAGATGCGTGACCGCGGAAGATACGGGTAGGAGCAAACTCACCGAGCTTGTGGCCTACCAGATTCTCCGTCACATAGACAGGCACCCACGTCTTGCCATTGTATACGGAAATGGTATAGCCAACCATCTCCGGGATGATCGTTGAGCTACGGGAGTAGGTCTTGATCATCTGCTTCTGACCAGTCTTATTTGATTCCTCGATCCTCTTGAGGAGCTTAGCCTCAATAAACGGACCTTTCTTTATTGACCTTGACACTTTCCACTCCTACTACTTACGCGTCTTTACGATGAAGCGATTCGAAGGCTTCTTCTTCGAACGAGTCTTTCCACCCTTCGTCGGCTTGCCCCATGGTGTTACAGGGTGACGACCTGCTGCAGTCTTACCCTCACCACCACCATGTGGATGGTCAATCGGGTTCATTGCAACACCTCTAACCTTAGGTCTTCTGCCAAGATGCCTCGAAGCACCAGCTTTACCAAGAGAGATATTCATATGATCCTCGTTTCCGAGAATGCCGATTGTCGCATAGCACTCGCCGAAAACCATCCTCATCTCTCCCGAAGGGAGGCGAAGTGTTACATAGTCACCTTCCTTAGCGATAACAGATGCAGAAAGTCCTGCAGATCTCACAAGCTGCCCACCGCGGCCAAGCGTAAGCTCAACATTGTGAACCTGAAGACCAAGTGGAATATTCTTAAGAGGAAGTGCGTTACCAACTGTGAGAGGAGCCTCTGGGCCTGAAACGACAACTGTTCCAACCTGAAGACCTCTCGGTGCGAGGATATAACGCTTCTCGCCATCTCTATATGCAACAAGTGCGATATTTACAGATCTGTTCGGATCGTACTCAATCGTCTTTACTGTTCCAGGCACGCCAGTCTTGTTTCTTTTGAAATCAATGATTCTATATGCCCTCTTGTTACCACCACCGCGACGTCTTACGCTCACACGACCGAATGTATCGCGACCTGCATGCTTGTGAAGATTCTTTGTAAGCGACTTCTCCGGCTTATCTGTCGTAATCTCCGATCTTACGAGCGTGATCTTCTGACGAAGACCCGGAGTATTTGGTTTATATGTCTTAAGAGCCATTTTCCTTAATCTCCTTTATACACCCTCGATCACAGAGATCGACTGTCCCTTCTGCAAGGTCACGATTGCTTTCTTCCAGGATGATGTATATCCCTTGATATAACCACCCTTACCCCTTGTGTACTTCGGCTTTCCGCCGACATTCATCACGTTGCACTTTGTGCAATCAACGTTGAAAAGCTCCTTGACTGCTGCCATGATTTCGAACTTATTAGCAGCTGGGTCTACGCGGAACACGTACTTCTTGCATTCACCCTCACGCATCAAGTTTGTTTTCTCGCTGAGAATCGGTGCAATGATTACTCTATCTGCTCTCATTTCCTATCTCCTTATCTCTCACCGTAGAAGCTGTTGAGATTGGAAGCCGCACCCTGAAGTACGAGGATCTTCCTTCCATAAAGGAGCTCCTTTGCCGAGAGCTTATCAAAAGCCTGAACCTGAACATATGGGATATTCCTAGCTGCACGGCGGATCATCTTGTCATCATCCTTCATGATGATGAGCGTTCTCTGATTCTCCGTGTTGAAAGCCTTCATTATCGCTACGATATCCTTTGTCTTGCCATTCTCGCTGGTAAAATCCTCAACGACAACAAGCCTGTTCTCCTGCACACCAAGCGTAAGAAGACTCTTAAGAGCAAGTCTCTTAACCTTCTTTGGGAGGCGATAGGAGTAATCACGTGGCTTTGGTCCAAAGATTGTGCCACCGCCTACTGAGATAGGGGACTTCTTATCACCGCGTCTTGCGTTACCCGTTCCCTTCTGCTTGTAAGGCTTTGTATTGCTATAGTTCACTTCAGAGCGTGTCTTAGTGCAAGCTGTACCTACACGGCGATTAGCCTCTTCGTTTCTGATAGCATGGTAGATCGAACCAGTCGAAACCTCGATATTGAAAACAGCATCGTTGAGTTCGATCGTTCCAGTTTCCTGTCCGTTGGTGCTGTATACCTTCTGTTCCATACTCTGCCTCTTATTTCTTTATAGCCTTTCTGACGACTACAGTGCTCTGAGCTGGGCCTGGAATAGCACCCTTAACCATGAGAACCTGCATATCGCTGTCTACTGCAACAACCTTGAGGTTAAGAATCGTCTTCCTTTCGTTGCCCATGTGACCAGCCATGCGGTGCCCCTTAAACGTATGGGACGGCGTTGATGACATAGCAGTGCCACCAAGGTCTCTGTGGAACTTAGAACCATGGGTTGCTCTTCCACCGCCAAATCCATAGCGCTTCATACCGCCCTGATAGCCCTTACCCTTCGACGTACCAGTGACATCAACGAAGGAAACATCTTTGAAGAGATCCACGCCAAGCACATCGCCTACGTTAACCTCATTGTCGTAATCCCTGAACTCCATCACAGTCTGGCTTGGCTCTGTGGAAGCTGCCTTGAACTGTCCTGCATAAGGCTTTGTGATGTTGCTCTTCTTCTTGACACCTGTACCGATAACAGCAGCCGAATAACCATTCTTCTCTTCGGTTCTGTTAGCGATTACAACATTGTCCTCTATCTTTATAACAGTCACAGGAGTAAGTCTACCGTTAGCATCAAACACCTGCGTCATTCCTATTTTTTTGCCGATAAGCCCTAACATCTCTTACCTCAACTTTTACTGTCTGATTTCTACGTCCACACCTGCAGGGAGTTCAAGTTTCATCAGGGCTTCCACTACCTTCTGCGTGGGATCCAGAATGTCAATCAATCTCTTGTGTGTTCTCATCTCGAACTGCTCACGTGCCTTCTTGTTAACATGTGGCGACCTGAGGACAGTGTACTTGTTGATACGAGTCGGGAGAGGTACTGGGCCCGAAACCTTAGCGCCCGCCTTCACAACTGTCTGAACGATAGCTCTGGAACTCTGCTCCACGAGCTCAACGTCAAATCCTCTCAGCTTAACCCGGATTCTTTCATTTGCCATTTCAAAAATCTCCAAAAATCTAATTTGTCCTGCCGGGAATCCCGGCAAGACTAGGGTTATTCTTACTCGACGATCTCAGTTACCTGGCCAGAAGCAACAGTCCTACCGCCCTCACGAATAGCGAAGCGAAGTCCCTTGTCCATAGCAACTGGGTGAATCAGCTCAACGTTGATCTCTGTGTGATCGCCAGGCATTACCATTTCCTTTCCAGCTGGAAGGTGAACAGTACCTGTGATATCAGTTGTTCTGAAATAGAACTGAGGTCTGTAACCATCGAAGAATGGTGAGTGTCTTCCGCCCTCTTCCTTGCTGAGTACATAAACTGTACCAGAGAACTTCTGATGAGGTGTGATTGAATTTGGCTTTGCAAGAACCTGGCCGCGAACGACTTCTTTCTTATCAACACCGCGGAGGAGAGCTCCAATGTTGTCTCCAGCCTGACCTTCGTCAAGAATCTTGTTGAACATCTCAACGCCTGTAACAACAGTGTTCTGAGTCTCTTTGATTCCAACGATCTGAACAGGGTCATTAACATGAACAACACCCTTCTCGATCCTTCCTGTTACAACAGTTCCACGGCCAGAGATTGAGAAGATGTCCTCAATAGGCATAAGGAACGGCTGATCAACTGCTCTCTCCGGAAGTGGGATAAAGTCATCCATAGCGTCAAGAAGCTCGTCGATGCACTTTGTTGCCTCTGGATCATCCGGCTGTGTCATTGCCAGATATGCAGAGCCTCTGACAACAGGAGCGTTAGCACCATCAAAACCATACTCTGTGAGAAGGTCTCTCATCTCCTCTTCAACGAGATCGATGAGATCTGGGTCGTCAACCTGATCGCACTTGTTGATGAATACGATGATTGCAGGAACGCCTACCTGGCGAGCAAGAAGAATGTGCTCCTTTGTCTGTGCCATTGCACCATCAGTTGCAGCTACAACGATGATAGCTCCATCCATCTGAGCAGCACCAGTGATCATGTTCTTGATGTAGTCAGCGTGTCCCGGGCAGTCAACGTGTGCATAGTGCCTGTTCTTGGACTGGTACTCAACGTGCCTTGTGTTGATGGTGATTCCACGGGCCTTTTCTTCCGGTGCATTGTCGATTGCATCGTAAGCAAGGGCCTTGTCACCAAACAGCTTAGCACAATGCATCGTGATTGCTGCGGTAAGGGTGGTCTTGCCGTGGTCGACGTGACCAATCGTACCTACGTTTACGTGTGGCTTCGTTCTCTCAAACTTTTCCTTAGCCATCAGTTCCTCCTTGCGGCATCGCCGCAAAACAAAGATATGTAATAAAGGCCCATGCCTTTATACGATTCGAGACAAAATCTGATTGCTAGGTATCAAAAGAGGTTTCCAGAGGTCGGCAAGGACAAGCTCGACGACAATAGAGTCACATGGTAAAAGACCTATTTTCCGGAACCACCTTATCGCACACTGCAATCGGTTTGGCTCTCGTTCCTTCCATGACATGGCATGGTCAGACACCTTGACCACTATAAGGAAACGAAAACTCTTTGTCAACACTTTTCAAACTCATTTATTTTCAAGATTTATCGGCTTGCAAAGCAGGTAGTTCACAAGCTTCTCGCCATTTCGTTCCACGATGTTTTCACGTATTTTCATATATCCATGGGAGAGAAAAAATGGATAAGCGGTTCTGGATGCATAGACAGAAAGCGGGAAAGCCCCCTTTCCTTCAAGTACGGCAAGAATTGCGCTTCCGACACCCCTTTTCTGGTATTTTGGCGCTACAAATAGAGTATCTATATAATTCCTATCAATATTGCCAAAACCGAGAAGCTCTCCTTCTTCTACGGCAAGCACGGTATCCGTTCTCGTCCATCTTTCATGGAAAGAACTGGTATATACAGAAGAGGCCCAAGCCTTTCGCTCGCTCTCTGTATATTCATAACAAGACAAAACCGAGAGCAGGAATACCTCTTCTATTTTGGATCTCCAGATAGGTGAATATGGTATCAGCTCCACTTGTCTCCTTCCTCTTGAAGCATTATTATCCGCATTATGACGCATAAGACATACAAAACACAGGGAACATGTTCAAAGGTAATTGATTTTGATATCGATGAAGAAGGATGTCTTCATAATATAGTCTTCACAGGGGGGTGCAATGGAAACCTCAAAGGCATTGCAAGGCTGTGCGAAGGAATGAAAGCAGAGGAAATTGCATCCAGACTTGAAGGAACTCTCTGCGCAACGAGAGGCACAAGCTGCCCTGATCAGCTCGCAAAGGCCATCAGATCGCTTTAAATATTTATGCCACGAGCGGTGAGGAATGCAACAAAATCGTTGAAAATCTCGATATCTCCGATTACTTCCTCGCCATCGAGCGCAAGTGATCTGCATTCTGTAAGCGCAATGAAATCATCAGGGGATAGAATATCGTCCTTATCAATGCGTTCAAATAGATATGGTATCTGGTCGGCACGGAAGCTATCATTTCCATGTCTACTCTCCCAATTGGCGATAGCCGCTACCGTCGACTTCTGACTCAGCCATCCATCGATTTCTTTCATCGGATTCTTAACAAAGCGGCGAGCATATCCTGTAAGAGAATAGTAATCATCATAATCAGGTATCATAAGCTTATGATATCATAGAAAAAGCCTCCTTTCGGAGGCCTTGGATCAGAAACGGAAGTGGCTGAAAGCCTTGTTGGCATCTGCCATTCTGTGCGTATCTTCCTTTTTCTTGAATGCTGCTCCAGTGGAGTTATATGCATCAAGAAGCTCATCGGTAAGCTTATCGCTCATGCACTTGCCGTTTCTTGCACGTGCAGCGGAGATTATCCAGCGCATTGCAAGAGCTTCCCTTCTCTCTTCCCTGATCTCAACAGGAACCTGATAAGTAGCACCGCCTACGCGCCTTGACTTAACCTCAACAAGCGGCTTTACGTTATCAACAGCCTTGTTGAAGACATCCAGTGCATTCTCACCGCTCCTTTCGGCAATATTATTCATTGCTTTGTAAAGGATTCTTGTGGAAATGCTCTTCTTTCCATCGACCATCATGCGGCAGATGAACTTTTCCACAACAGTGCTGTGGTAGATTGCATCCGCTGTAACTGGTCTCTTAGGGGCTTTTCTATCTCTTGACATAACCTTATCTCCCTATCAAGCCTTTGGCTTCTTGGCTCCGTACTTAGAGCGGGATCTCTTCCTATCTGCAACACCAAGCGTATCCTTGGTTCCGCGGATGATGTGATATCTTACACCTGGAAGGTCCTTTACTCTTCCACCTCTGATCAGGACAACAGAGTGCTCCTGAAGATTGTGGCCGATACCTGGGATGTATGCGGTTACTTCGATTCCATTTGAAAGACGCACACGAGCGACCTTTCTAAGAGCAGAGTTAGGCTTCTTAGGCGTAACTGTCATTACCCTAGTGCAAACTCCTCTCTTCTGTGGGCATCCCTGAAGCGCAGGAGACTTTGTCTTAGACTTCTGGCTCTTTCTGCCCTTTCTAATCAGCTGATTAATAGTAGGCATCTTACGATACACTCCTTCATTATTGATCCGCCCGTCTCACACCGAGGGATCTATGCCGCACAAGCAGCACATCTATTTCAAACAGCGGTCAGCATGAGCTGGTCGCACAATCCCCATGAGGAGGTGCCAACAGGCACCTTACTCATCAAGCTGGGCATCGTCTATATCGACGGCAGCTCCCACTGTTTTCATATCACCGAGTTCTTCAATATCAAGGTCATCAATCGGCTCAGCGGCTCTTCGTTCCATTCTTGCCTTATCGACTTCCTTCTGAAGTTCTAGAAGCTTCTCATCTTCCTCAAGGCGTACATTCCGGTATCTCTTCATGCCGGTTCCGGCAGGAATGAGATGACCGATAATGACGTTTTCCTTAAGTCCTCTGAGCTCATCTTTTTTACCAGCAATAGCCGCATTAGTCAATACACGCGTCGTTGAGAGGAACGATGCTGCGGAGATAAAGGAATCAACGGAAAGCGCTGCATCGGAAACACCCTGAAGAACAGGACGTGCGATAGCAGGTGTCTTACCCTGTCTCTTAGCTTCCTCGTTCACACGGTCAAAGAGGTTTTTATCGACTTTCTGCATCTTTACGAACTGTGTATCACCAGCACGGAGGATCTCAACCTTGCGAAGCATCTGGCGGATGATGATTCCAAGATGCTTTTCGTTGATCTCAACACCCTGCATCCTGTAAACCTTCTGGATCTCGTTGACAAGGAACGAAAGCACAGCATTCTCGCCAAGAACCTCAAGCACCTCGCGCGAAGTGACAGGCTCATCACAAAGCGGCTCTCCGGCTTTTACCTCATCCCCTTCTCTTACGAGAAGAAGCGCATCCTTTGTATATACCTTATGTGGATGAAGCGAACCGAACGCATCACGGATAGTAACAATCGTAGAACCGCTGTTAGCATTGGACGAAGCCTGTACGCTCGTAACAGTTCCAGTTACGCGGGCAAGGATAATCGGGTTGATCTTATTGGAAGAGGATACCTTTCCATGCCTTGCTTCAAAGAGCGAGTCAACCTGCGGAAGACCACCCGCGATATCCTTGGTTGTCGTGCTATCCTTAGATACCTTTGCAAGTATATCTCCAGCTTCAACCCTCTGCCCCTTCTCCTTGACGACCATGTATGCTCCGCCCGGAATCTGATAGCTGTTGAACTCTCCGGAATCCGTTCTGACAAACACTGCTGGCCTGAATGCGCCAAGCTGAGCAGATGGAACAACTATCATCTCTGTATCGCCAGCTTCGTTGAAGACTCTTCTATAGGACTTGTCCTCAACAAAGTCACTCATCTCTTCAACCACACCAGATGCCTCTGCGATGATAGGCTCGCTGAATGGATCGAATGTGATGATAGCTTCATCAGCAGGAACGACTTCACCATCATATACGTTGAGTTCCGAACCTGCAGGTACAGAATACTCTACAGGAGACGCGACAACGAATACGCGATCTGTTCCCGGAAGATGATAAAGTCTACCATTCTCTTCTGCAACAACGTCATTTCCACCACGTCTATAGATAGGATAGCCCTTAGCAACTGGCTTTCCATCTTCGACAAGAAGCTCATCATACAGTCCGGTAATCTCCTGATACACCTTCGATACTGTAATATGGCCCTTTCTCGGGAAGAGTTTATTGCCATTGCTATCCGCAATTACAAGACCCTTCATGCCACGGACGATAACAGGATAACTGAACGAAAGCTTATTCTCCTTAGTGGATGTGGATGCAGTTCCTCCAACATGGAATGTACGCATCGTAAGCTGTGTTCCAGGCTGACCGATGGACTGAGCAGCGATAATACCGACAGCCTCACCGATCTCAACCGAGCGGTTAGTTGCAAGGTTACGGCCATAGCACTTGCGGCATACGCCATGCTCCGACTCACAGGTAAGAACCGTACGAAGAAGAACGCTCTCAACGCCTGCTTCCTCGATCTGAGATGCTACCTCATCAGAGATTTCCTCGTTTGCATGTGCAAGTACGACAGGTCTGCCATTCTCATCCTTTAGGAATGGATGGAGAACATCCTCTACAGGGCAGGAACCAGCGATGCGAGATGCAAGTGACTCAACAACCGTATCGCCATCCTTAACTGCCGATGTCCATATTCCATTGATTGTATGGCAGTCTTCCTCACTGACCACGACATCCTGAGCAACATCGACAAGCTTACGTGTAAGATATCCAGCCTTAGCTGTCTTGAGAGCAGTATCTGTAAGACCCTTACGCGCACCGTTGGAAGAGATGAAGAACTCCATGATCGAGAGACCTTCCTTGAAGTTCGACTTGATAGGAAGTTCAATGATTTTTCCATTAGGCTTAGCCATGAGTCCTCTCATACCACCAAGCTGCCTGATCTGATTCTTCGATCCTCTAGCGCCAGATTCGACCATGAGATAGAGCGGATTGAATCCATGTTGGCTCTTCTTGAGCTCATCCATAAGCATATCCGTAAGCCCCTCATTAGTCTCTGTCCATACTTCAATGACTCTGTTGTATCTCTCTTCCTGAGTGATCTGACCATCATGGAACTGCTTGAGAACGACAGACTGTTTATCATTAGCCTCTTCGATGAGTTCTGCTTTCTTCTCTGGTACGACCATATCAGAAAGGCCGATTGTCGCTCCGAAGAGCGTTGCATACTTGAAGCCGAGATCCTTTACAGAATCCAGAAGATCAACAGCAACAGAAGGCTTATTCGTCTTGATTGTCTCTCCGATCACCTTTCTCAGCTGTTTATCGCCAAGGCAGTAGTTCTGATATGGAAGCCCCTCAGGAATAGCGGAATTGAAGATGATGCGTCCCGGAGTGGTGAGAATCCACTTCTTTCCATCAGCAATCTCCTTCGATCCATCTTCATATATAACCTCAAGTCCATTTTTGAGGCGATAGTAGCAGCTCTCGTTATAGCTTACAGAACCTACATCGATAGCAGCCTCGATTTCAGCAATTGATTCAAAATGCTTGATCTTCCTTGCTGGATCAAGGTCGGTTCTCTCCTTTGTCAGATAGAAGATACCGAGAACCATGTCCTGCGATGGGAATGCAATCGGTTTGCCGTTTGCTGGATCAAGAAGGTTTGTCGTTGAAAGCATAAGCGTCCAGCACTCAAGCTGCGCAGCTTGTGTGAGAGGTACGTGAATTGCCATCTGGTCACCATCGAAGTCTGCATTGAATGCATGACATACGAGAGGATGGAGTTTAAGGGCCTTACCTTCAACGAGCACAGGTTCGAATGCCTGAATACCAAGACGGTGGAGCGTAGGCGCTCTGTTAAGCATTACAGGATGCTCCTTGACAACTTCATCAAGGACACTCCACACCTCAGGTGCTTCCTGCTCAACAAGCATCTTCGCTCTCTTTATGTTCTGCGCAACATCATCTTGGACAAGACGGCGCATGATAAATGGCTTGAATAGCTCAAGAGCCATCTTCGAAGGAACACCGCACTGATGCATCCTCAGCTCTGGGCCGACAACGATTACAGAACGGCCTGAATAGTCAACACGCTTTCCAAGCAGATTCTGACGGAACCTTCCCTGCTTACCTTTAAGAACATCGGAAAGAGACTTGAGATCTCTCTTGCTGCTGCCCTTTGTAGGATTAGCGGTCTTTGAGTTATCAAAGAGGGAATCAACCGCTTCCTGAAGCATTCTCTTTTCGTTGCGGATGATGATATCAGGAGCTTGAATCTTGATAAGCCTATCAAGACGGTTATTCCTGTTTATGACTCTTCTATATAGTTCATTAAGATCCGTTGTTGCAAAACGGCCGCCATCAAGCTGAACCATAGGGCGGAGATCTGGCGGAATCACAGGGATTACGCGAAGTATCATCCACTCAGGGCGGTTGCCAGATGAAAGGAATTCCTCGCAATAGCGGATACGGGAAAGAAGCTTATTATCAATCTTGTTGTTTGCTTCTTCCTTCTGTGAAAGCTGGGATCTAAGTTCTTCAGAGAGTGTCTGAAGATCAAGAGCCTTCAATAGATCATATATAGCCTCAGCACCCATGCCAGCCTTGAATGTATCGCCATACTTATCAAGAGCAGCATAGTACTCATCTTCATCGAGCACCTGATACTTTCTCAGATCCGTATCCTGCCCAGGATCGGTCACAACGTACTTCTCATAGGAGAGGATTTCCATCAACTCCGATCTCTTGATATCAAGAAGATAGCTCATGATGGAAGGAGTCGAACGATAGAACCAGATATGGGCAACAGGAGCTGCAAGCGTTATGTGTCCGATTCTCTCACGGCGCACCTTTGTATCAGTGACTTCAACGCCGCAGCGATCGCAGACAACGCCTTTATATCTGTTTGATTTGAATTTGCCGCACCAGCACTCCCATGCCTTGGTAGTACCGAAGATGCGTTCACAGAAGAGGCCATCCCTCTCTGGGCGCAGAGAACGGTAATTGATGGTCTCCGGTTTCTTAACCTCGCCATATGACCAGGCGAGGATCTGCTCAGGAGAGGCAAGCTTTATCCTGATAGAGCTGAAATCCTGTATTTCCTTCATCATCTTCTCCTTAGAGAGTACCCTTCTCTCTCTTCGTGATGAGCTCCTCATCCCTCTCGGTCAGCGGAACCTGCTTTCCATTTTCATCGTATACAGAGATATCAAGAGCTAGTCCTCTGATTTCCTGAACGAGAACGTTGAATGCCTCTGGCATCGAAACAGTCTCGGATGGCTCACCCTTAACGATGGACTCATAAATCTGCACACGTCCCTTCATATCATCAGACTTGATTGTCAGAAGCTCTTGCAGAGTATTTGCAGCACCATATGCCTCGAATGCCCATACCTCCATTTCTCCAAGCCTCTGACCGCCGAACATAGCCTTACCGCCAAGCGGCTGCTGTGTCACAAGCGAATAAGGGCCAGTAGAACGCGCATGCATCTTATCATCAACAAGGTGATGCAGCTTGAGATAGTAGATATAGCCACAGAAGACCTCGTTTACGAATGGAACGCCTGTGCGGCCATCGTAGAGCTTTGTCTTGCTATTCTTCGGAAGACCTGCCTCCTCCATCTCATGCTCGATCTGCTCCATCGACGCAGACTGGAAGACCGGCGTTTTATACCACTTATCATTCTTGACAGCGGCCCAACCAAGCTGTGTCTCCATCAACTGTCCGATATTCATTCGGGACGGAACGCCGAGTGGGTTGAGACAGACGTCGAGCGGAGTGCCATCTTCCATGTATGGCATATCCTCTTCTGGAAGAACACGGGAAACAACACCCTTGTTTCCATGCCTACCTGCCATCTTATCCCCCTGCTTAAGCTTACGCTTTGTAGCAATGAGAACCTTTATCGTCTGCTCTACGCCGGGCTGAAGCTCGTCCTTATCGCTCTTTCTCAGGCGCTGGATATCAATGACAGTACCTTCTGTCCCATGCGGAACCTTGAGCGAAGAATCCCTTACTTCCTTAGCCTTCTCACCGAAGATCGAGTTAAGAAGCTTTACCTCAGGCGTTGTATCCGCCTCGCTCTTTGGCGTTACCTTACCCACAAGGATATCACCTGGGCGAACATAGGTTCCAATGCATACGATACCTTCGATATCAAGGTGCTCAAGCAGCTTGTCGCTTGTGTTCGGGATATCCCTTGTAAGCTTCTCCGGACCGAGCTTTGTCTCTCTGATATCAATAGAGAATTCCTTGATGTGGATTGATGTATAGATATCTTCTCTGACAACGCGTTCTGAGATAAGGACAGCATCCTCATAGTTGTAACCATTCCAAGGAACGAATCCAACGAGGATATTGCGTCCAAGGGCAAGCTCTCCATTCTGTGTGGCAGGCCCATCTGCAAGCACATCGCCTTCATCAACATGATCGCCAACATTTACAATCGGCTTCTGGTTGAGACAGGAATCCTGATTCGTCCTTTCGAACTTATGAACTTCGTACTTATCTACTTCACCCTTGATTTCAGGGTTATCGACACGAACGCGGATCTCTGTCGAGGAAGCATATTCAACCGTTCCAGCTCTCTTTGCCTTTATAAGTACGCCTGAATCATATGCAGTCCTCTGCTCCATGCCGGTACCCACGCGAGGTGCCTCCGGGAATACAAGGGGAACAGCCTGACGCTGCATATTCGATCCCATGAGCGCGCGGTTTGCATCATCGTGCTCGAGGAATGGAATAAGCGATGTTGCAACAGAAACTACCTGACGTGGAGATACATCCATCCAGGAAATATCATCAGGTGCAGCAACTCCGTAGTCACCATAGTGGCGAACCGAGACCTCTTTCTCAAGGAAGTGGCCATTTTCGTCAATCTTCGCATTTCCCTGCGCGATGTAGTATTTCTCTTCATCGTTTGCATCAAGGTACTCGACTTCGTTAGTGACAACGCCATTTCTTACACGTCTATACGGAGTCTCAATAAATCCATGCTCATTGATACGCGCATAGTTAGCAAGCGAGAGTATAAGACCGATGTTCGAACCTTCTGGCGTCTCAATCGGGCAGATTCTTCCATAATGCGTATAATGTACGTCACGAACTTCGTAAATAGCTCTTGCAGAGGATCTTGAAAGACCGCCCTTAGGACCAAGTGCAGAGACACGCCTTTTGTGCGTAAGCTCAGCAAGCGGATTAACCTGATCCATGAACTGCGAAAGCTGTGATGAGCCGAAAAATTCCTTGATCGCACCGACTATAGGCTTGATCGAGATGACCTCCTGAGGTTTCACAGAATCCTCGGATGTATTCATCTTCTCACGAGCAGCCTTTGCCATACGATTGAATGCATCTGTTATATTGTTCTCAAGAAGCTCGCCGACTGTTCTTACACGTCTATTTCCGAGTGCGTCTATATCATCTTCCTTGATGACGCCATTACAGAAATCTATGAGGAAGGAGACTGTATTGACAACATCATCCACAGTAAGGGCTGTATCTGTAATGTACTTCTCCTGTTCCATTCCATAGAACTTCTTATTGAGCTTATAGCGACCGATATCGGAAAGCTCAAAACCTCTTCCATGAAGGAAGAAATCCTGGAAGTAACTGATGACTCTCTTCGGATCAGGGAATGTCTTTAGATTCTGCGGCAGCGAGTTCTTGCAAGCCTCGACAATTGCGCCGATATACTCATTCTGGAACTCGTCAGAGTCCTCGTGACGATAGCTTGGGCAGAAGATTCTCTCACGGCGGAGCGTCTTGAGGATAGCAAGCGAAGGCGCGTCGATATCGCGAGCATTGGTATCGATAACATCTACGCGTTCAATGCCCTTATCGCGAAGCTCCTGAAGCTCGATATTCCCGAGTTCTTCTCCTGCAAGGAACCTAACCTCTCCCGTCTCCGTATCATATATATCCTTATATGAATAGAAGAGGACGTTATCAGAAAGAACCTCATCGATAACGATTTCCTTAGAATTATGGAATGCCGCCACGATTTTCTCACGGCTATCAAGGCCGAGAACACGAAGGAAGAACGTAACAAGGAAAGGCTTCTTACCGAAGTTAACCTGAATTATGTTATTAACTTTCTTCTTCTCCGCAGCAAGCGTCCCTTCGTTCTTCTTGGAGTCTGTCTTCTCGTTCTTTCTTGTAAGCGTAAATTCAAGCTTAGTTCCAGAATACGGATAGAGCGTTCCCGAATAGGAAAGAGATGATGCATCGCTTTTCTTTCCTTCCTTGAAGACAACACCAGGGGAACGTACTATCTGTGATACAATGACACGTTCTGCGCCATTGATGATGAAGGTACCACGATCTGTCATCAATGGAAAATCACCAAAGAAAATCTCCTTTTCTTTGATTTCACCATTTTTCACTGTCTCGAGTGCAACACGAGCCTTTACAGGAACGCCATATGTCCTGCCCTTCTTCTTGCATTCGGATTCTGAGTATTTGATATTCTCTTTATCAACAGTATATCCATAATACTCTACCCTCATATCCTCATTCGGAGAGACTATTGGGAATGTATTGCGGAAAACTTTCTCTAATCCAAGATTGGAATCTGGGGCTTCTCCCTTTTCAAGCTTATCTAGCTGCAGGAAATTCCTGAACGACTCAGTCTGGATACCAATAAGGTTCGGAAGTTCACAGACTTCCGGCAACTCGGAACCGATGTCGACTCTCTTAATGGCTTTGCCATTGCTGGCCATCATTGTACCTCCATAAAGCACCGAAGTACCTAATTTCTAATTATATCAAAAGACACCTATGCCATCGGGGTTTCTCCGATGGCATATCCCGGGACAGAAACGGCCCGGGCTGAATAATGGCGTTATTACTTTACCTCGATTTCACAGCCAGCAGCAGTAAGCTTCTCCTTCATAGAGTTAGCCTCTTCCTTGCTGACACCCTCCTTGAGTGTACCGCCGTTCTCGCAAAGCTCCTTAGCCTCCTTAAGACCAAGACCTGTAACTGCGCGAACTTCCTTGATACATGCAATCTTCTTTGCAGCATCTACGCTCTTGAGGACTACAGTGAACTCAGTCTGCTCCTCTTCCTCTGGAGCTGCCTCACCACCAGCAGCGGCAGGGCCAGCTGCTACTGCAGCTGCAGCAACAACACCGAATTTCTCCTCCATCATCTTGATGAGGTCTGCAACATCCATAACGCTCATTGAAGCGATTGATTCAATGATTTCTTCCTTTGTAGCCATATTACCTTCTCCTTATAAATTTTATTACCAACGGTCTAGCAGGTTACTTTGAAGACTAAGACCGTATCAGTTAGCTTCGGCAGAAGCACCACCCTTCGACTCGACATATGCGAGAAGAGTTGCAGCAAGCTTCTGTACAGGTGCCTTCATCGTCCCCATGAGAGAAGAGATGAGTTCGAGCTTGGTTGGGAGCTTCGAAAGTGCCTCTACCTGATCAGCTGTCATAAGCTCATTGCCTACGAGAGCGCCCTTAACAGAAATTGTGACTCCGTCTTTATTTGCCTGAAAAATAGTCTTTGCAACCGCGTTAGCTGTATCACCCTTAACAAGTGCAACTGCAGTTGGCCCGACCATCTGCTCATTGACCGCGGAATCTTTATCAAGATTCTTGAGTGCAATCTTTGCATAGCGGTTCTTAACAACACGGTAAGCAGCATCCTGCGTTCTAAGGGTCTTCCTCAGAGAAGTGATCTGCTCAACAGTCATTCCCCTGTAATCGGTGAAGATGAAGCTGTCGTATCCGGAAAACTCGTCCTTAAGCGCCTTGACTGCATCTTCCTTAGCAGGTGTTATGCGTGTCTTGTAATTCTCCATGTTCACTCCTTACATTGCCATGGATGCTTCAGCTGCATCCTTAGCATTCACATGAACGCCAGGGCCCATGGTTGAAGAAAGAGATACAGAGAGGATGAAATCACCCTTAGCGTCAGACGGCTTTCTTCTGATGATCTCAGCAATAGTCGCCTTTGCGTTCTCTGCGATCTTCTCCGCATCCATATCGACCTTGCCTACTGCAAGATGAACAACACCGGTCTTATCAGAACGGAACTCAACACGTCCCTTGTTCAGCTCTTCAAGAGCTTCCTTGATATCATTAGTGACGGTGTGTGTCTTCGGATTAGGCATAAGGCCTCTTCTACCAAGGATAGGGCCAAGTCTACCTACGTCCTTCATCATGTCAGGTGTTGCAACAGCAATGTCGAAATCCATCCAGCCGCCCCTGATCTTATCGATGAGGTCTGTATCGCCGACATATGCAGCGCCAGCAGCCTTTGCCTCTTCTGCCTTGTCGCCCTTTGCGAACACAAGAATCTTCTTCTGCGCCATGAACTGGTTTGGAAGAACAACTGTGTCACGTACAGACTGGCTCTTCTTAAGTGAAAGAGAGACAGCTACTTCGACTGTTTCAGTGAAAGATGCGAAAGCACAGTTCTTGACAATCTCCGCAGCCTCAACAAGCGAATACTGCTTTGTTCTGTCGAACTTCTTCGCGGCTTCCTGATATTTCTTTCCTCTCTTCATCTTACTTCTCCACCTCTACACCCATTGAACGGGCTGTACCTGCAATGATTCTCTTAGCCGCTTCGATATCGTTAGCGTTAAGATCCTCGAACTTTGTCTGGGCGATTTCCGTAAGCTGAGCATCGGTAATCTTGCCGACCTTCACTTTGTTAGGAGTGCCAGATGCCGTCTGGATTCCGAGTGCCTTCTTAATAAGAACAGCTGCTGGAGGCGTTTTCAGGATGAATGAGAAGCTCTTGTCCTGATAAACAGTGATGATAACTGGTAAAATGAGTCCAGGCTCGTAGTTCTTTGTTCTGTCATTGAACTGCTGGACAAACTGAGGTGCACTGACGCCATGAGGTCCAAGTGCCGGTCCGATTGGAGGTGCCGGTGTGGCCTTCTGGGCAGGGCACTGCAGCTTGATTACCGCAGTAACCTTCTTCTTTGCCATTTCCTTCTCCTTACGCCGAAGCCTGGTCTGAGCTGACCGATAAAACGGGCTTCGCGCTGGTATTAACGCTCTTCAACGAAGAGCTCCCACCTTGGATGATCCAAGGGAGATATTCAAGCTATAATATCAAAAATCGATGGCCTTGGCTTAAACCAAGACCTTCTCGACCTGTGAGAAATCAACCTCAACAGGCGTTGAACGACCAAAGATCTGAACAGAAAGCCTAAGCCTACCCTTCGAAAGATCAATGTCGTCGATTGTACCATTGAAGGAAGCGAACGGCCCAGATATAACCTTGACCTCTTCTCCCTTCTCGAAATCCTGCTTTGGACGGAATACCTTTTCTTCAGGCATCTCTCCAGTACGGCGCAGGATATCGCTGTGCTCTCTCTGCGAAAGCGGCTTAGGGGGATTCTTACCAGTCTTATCCGCTGTCAGAAATCCTGTAACGCCGGTGATCCTTGCGATCTTTGCAGTCACTTCCCTCCAAGTATTCTCAGGCAGATCAAGCTCAACGAGGATATAACCAGGAAGAACTTTTTTCAGCTCTACCTTCTTCTCGCCTTTATCATCAATGACATTGACTTTCTCCATCGGGACATTGACACCGGTGCAGTAAGCTGCGAAATTGCCATCGATAGAACGAAGCTTGTTGATTGTTCTTTCAATCTTCTGCTCGTAACCTGTATAGGTATGAACTACGTACCAGCCCTTTGCCATCTTCGCTCCTAGAAAATAAGATCGAGGCCGAGACCAAGAAGTACATCGACCAAGCCGAGCACTGCTGCGAAGATTATTGTGGAGATAATGACGACCCAAGTTGAATGGATAACCTCTGCCTTGGTTGGCCAGGAAACCTTCTTCATCTCAAGCCAGCACTCCTTGAAATACCGTCCAATCTTCTTCATTGCTTTTTCCTTTTCTATCGGGATGTCAGCAGGCCAGGTAGGATTCGAACCTACAACACCCGGTTTTGGAGACCAGTGCTCTAACCGTTGGAGCTACTGACCTGTTCACACCCCGATATTCTGAAATTACTTTATCTTGGTCTCGCGATGCAGAGTGTGCTTACGCTCGAACGGGCAATACTTCATAAGCTCAAGCTTGTTTGGTGTATTGCGGCGGTTCTTCTCAGTCGTGTAGTTCTTCTGCTTGCACTCTGTGCACTGAAGTGCGATCTTCTCTACTGGACCTTTCTTCTTTGAACTAGCCATCTTTTTCTCCTGACTTTAAAAGTCTACATACCTCACGAGGCAAGCCAAACATGGCTCGCAGAAGCGTATGATATCCAAGTGCGCCCAGATATGTCAAGCACCACCTTAGTCAAATACGCATTCTGCATCATTTTAGAGTATTTGATACCCAAAATACAAGGCTGTTTTTAACATTAATGCTAAAGAGAAAAAAGGCTTTGAGAGCTATCTGCGGATTGACAGTTTTATTTATCCTTATCTTCATGAGAAAGAAAATCCAAACTAAAATTCATAATCCGCACTCTGCATTGCCCTTATTTATTATTCACTGCATGCCCCAAACCGCAACTGCGTGCTCGCGCATGGAACGATCACCATTTGTTATTGAAGCGATATCCTATCAACTGATAAAAAACATCAGACAGGGATAACTAAATCGTAGAAAGCCCTACAGGAAAGACAACGACAACAGCCATAAATGAAAAGATCACTTTCTGTAGCCATAATATAATAAATGTTGGCAGAGCGTATTCTACTTGTCCAATGACAGAGGAAAAACCTAATCCGTAAAATTAATATCACGTG
>CAZURL010000003.1:1187-9921 GCA_964623005.1 uncultured Spirochaetaceae bacterium | reverse complement strand
TTCTACTTGTCCAATGACAGAGGAAAAACCTAATCCGTAAAATTAATATCACGTGCTCTTACTGTATATTTAAGAGGGAAGCGCACCATCATATAACAAGCCCTTTCTCCTACACTAATATTCTCAATATCTATATCTCTTCACACAGCCTGAATAAATAGAAATATCCATAATTATCAATAGATTTTAATTCTGAAATTAGAATTTTATTGAAGCTAATATAAATCCACTACAGAAAAGTCTACACCGATTCCCTAATAAGCGATATATTCAAATTACAAGGAGATACCGAATGAAAGTTCTGATAATAAACGGCAGCCCAAGGCAAGGGGGCAATACATCAATTGCAATCAAAGAGATGGAAGACATATTCAAAACAGAAGGAATAGATGTAGAGACGCTTCAAATTGGGCAGGAAGCTATCAGGGGCTGCATTTCCTGTGGCAGCTGTGCAAAGACAGGAAAGTGCGTATTTGATGATATAGTTAACGAAACTGCTCTGAAATTCGAAGAATGCGATGGTCTTGTAATCGCCAGCCCTGTATATTATGCATCGGCAAACGGCACGCTTATATCCTTCCTTGATCGCCTTTTCTATAGTACATCCTTCGACAAAACCATGAAAGTCGGGGCGTGCATCGCAGTTGCCAGAAGAGGAGGAACAAGCGCAACATTCGATGAGCTGAATAAGTATTTTACAATATCCGGGATGCCCGTGGCGTCAAGCCAGTACTGGAATAGCGTATATGGACAAAAAAGAGGAGAAGCGGTTGAAGACAAGGAAGGTTTGCAGACAATGAGAACCCTTGCGCGTAACATGTCGTTTCTCATAAAAAGCATCGCGCTCGGAAAGGAACGCTATGGACTTCCAGCAAAAGAAAAATGGGAGAGGACAAATTTCATACACTGAATAAGGATTCATCATCTTCGTAAAGATGCTTCACAGCATCTTCATCGACTATTCTCAGGATGTATTGGTTCTTGGCATTATCCATAGTCTTGGCGCTTATTGCAAAAGGATTGAGTTCTCCATACCAGCAAATACGGCCGTCAATGATAATAGAACCAACACATCTACTAACTTTCGTAAAATCCAGCTCTCGCTTCTCAATCTCTGAAAGGAAACGACTCGCCATTGCTTGAGAAACATTTTTCAATGAGCCTCTTATTGTCACAAGGGTTCCTCTGCTTTTTGCAGCACTAAGCGATTCAAGAATCTGCATAGAAATCGTCGAAGGCAGCGCATATGTTATAGAGACAACAATTTCTTTTCTTGCAGAAAGAAAATCCTTTTCTAATGAATCAAAGAATGTTTCACCATTATGGAGTCCCCTTTCATGGGGAAACGAAGTCTTAGCAAGAGGGAGGAATCCTAGTTTTCTATAAATAGGAATACGTGCCGAAAACATATTGCCAAGCAATGGAATACGATAGTCCACATAATCATAAATCAGTGTTGATGATTTACCTTCATATGCGCGAAGAAGTCTCCCTGCACATTGCTGAAGCATTGCAGGCTGTTTAAAAGGAGACGCAAGGAAAAGCGTATTAAGTGTTGGAATATCTATACCCTCTCCTAGTAGCTTATCTGTAGCAATAAGAACATATGGATCTGTGGTAGTGCGTACAAATGACAGGATTTCATCAAATCTTTTCCTATCAACCTCTCCATCTAGAACACTATATTGGACTTCAAGTTTATCAAGCGCTTGTCCTATCTTATGATTTTTCTCTAACCGTCTCGTGAAAACGAGGATTTTCTTTCCCGCCCGATATTCTCTTGCAATATCTTCTGCAATAATCAAAGATCTTCTTTCATCCGCAGATATTGCATTGAGTATATCGTTGAAAGCATTCTTATATTCCTTGTAAGGCAAAACGGTATCCAAAAAACGGACACTGTAATTCTGCATTATGCCTATATCTCTAGCAATTTTAGAGGAACCGTACGAAAAGGATATTTCGCCACATTCTGCATATACAATCCTCTCAAGCCCATCACTCCGCTTGATCGTTGCAGAGAGTCCATAGACATATTTCGCGTTAAGATGATTCAAAACAAGACGTGATTTCTCTGCTGCTATATGATGGCACTCATCGACAATCACAAGGCCATAGCCAAGGAATTTGTCGAAACTTCCTCTCTGAACAGCAGACGCAAGGCTCTGAAGCATGACTATATCAACAACACCGGAAAGTTTCTTTTTCCTTCCGTCATAAACGCCGTAACATCTTCCTTCACTGCCAATGCTTTCTATTTCAAGGGCTTCATTGATTTTTGCCTCCCATTGCTCAACAAGATTGGCATTGCTGACAATTATCAAAGTACGCTCTGCTAACGTAGCAATCAAAGCCAAAGCAACAAACGTCTTTCCAAAACCCGTTCCGCTTGCGAGTATTCCCGTATCGTGCTCAAGGAGCTTTTTTAAAGCAAGATCCTGAGGTGGATAGAGTTTCCCGGTAAAAGTTGCTTTCAGACCGGTATTCTGTACTCTATGATCCTCTATCTCATATGGTATTTCTGAAATATCAAGCACAAAGATCACCTTATCCAGCAAACCTCGAGGAAGCATGATTACACGCTCATTTTCCTCATACAATGGGATCCTTGATTTAACATTCCAGATCTTGCCATCTCTGCTCTGCAATAATGCGTAATACTGTGGATTGGCTATCGTAGCAAGACGTCTAAAGGATTCAAGAGCCTTTGCAGAAAGTATATTCTTATCGATAGTGACCCCGCAGGAAAGATAAAGAATCACTGTTCCCGACACATCATCCTTGGTAAGTTTCGGTATGCGATTAAGCCACGCTGGATTGATATCCTCTCCTGCAGAAAACGAGAATCTAACACTATTGCTTTCTCTCGATTTAAGATAAGCTTCAACTTCCGCCTTACTATGTTTATGTATCGAAGATAAATATTCCAACTGATAATCAAGCGGATAAGGAGTGCCGTGATCATCGAGAAAGACCGTGCATCCCTTATGTGACAAACCATTTACCAATGGAAGAAGGATAAGGTTTCCAACGCCTTTCTTCGTCAACGTATCCTGAGATGGGAACAATCGATCATATGACTTGATACTGATATTTCTCCCATCCTCGCGTGCCTTATCTAGAAATGCAAAAGCCAAACGCCTCGCGATTCTTGCATCAATATCTTCTGAGAAAAAGAGCCATATATGTGCGCCATTTCCACTTGAACTCTTTTCCCATACCATAGAGAATCCTTCCGATCGGGCTAATGAGATAATATAACGAGCATCTTTCTCCCAGGATCCATCATCAAGATCTATTGCCACAAATCGCGTTAAGTTCCCTTCTTTAAGGGGATAAATTCCAACAGCATTATTGCCATATTCATCTGTATTTCTAAAATTGCCATCAATAATTATGGAAGATGTTAATGGAGAGTATTTTTGCAGTTCACATGATGCACACACATTGCGGCTAATAGAATCTGAGAAGGCCTTAATGCATCCGGGCTTATGATGATTGATACATTTAGGATAGTATATGACTTTTCTTAGATCTCCCATCCTTTTCACGATTCTCGATGCATAGATATCAGTTCGAGGAGAAAAGAGGGAAAGCAAAAAAGACGCTTTTTCTTCTGGACTGGCTCCTTTTGTTATTGTCGGATTTTCCATCCTAAGCGGAGGAAGTCCAGATTCTGCATCATATTCCGCTAGCATTCTGGATACCCCAGCCCTTTCTTGATAAAGCTCTTTTAGCCTAACTGAAAGCTTATCGATCTCGTCATCAATACGCCCAATGCGGGCTTCAAGCGTTTTCTTTGAGACTTTTTCTGGCAGGCTTGATTGCCGCAGGGTAAGGCTATCTATGAAAAGCGACTTTCCCATTCCTTACCAAACAATCGGTTTCTGCCCAGTCTTCACAAGAAAGTCATTGCACGCTTTGAAGTGACCATTGCCGAAAAAACCACGAGAGGCGCTAAGCGGACTTGGATGAGCGCTCTCCAAAATCAGATGATTGGGATTTTCAATAAGCGCTTTCTTGCTTCGTGCGTAGCTCCCCCAAAGGATGAAGACCTTCGGCCTATCGTCATGACCAAGCGCAGTTATTGCATTGTCTGTAAAAACTTCCCATCCCTTCCCTGCATGTGATGCGGCTCGATGCGCAACAACGGTAAGCGTGCTATTGAGAAGAAGAACACCTTGCTTTGCCCATCTTGTAAGATCGCTTGACCACTTACTTTGAAGAACACCTTCATTGATAATCTCTGTGTGTATGTTCCTCAGCGATGGCGGCTCTTCCGTACCTTCACGAACAGAAAATGATAACCCCATCGCCTGGCCAGGCTCATGGTACGGATCCTGCCCGACAATAATCACCCTCGTCTCTGCAAACGGCGTAAGACAGAATGCATTGAAGATTTCGTTCATGGGAGGATAAACGGTCTTAGTTGAATACTCATGCTTGAGAAACTGCCTAAGCTCAAGATAGTACGGCTTCACCTGTTCAACATCAAAGAGTGCTTGCCAATCATTACCTACATTGATCATACAAGTATTATCGCAGGGAAAGCTTCAATGTGAAAGAAGTACAGTTCTCGGTTGCAGTGAAAAACCTATCAAGGATGGAATCAGAGCGCCTATAAAGCCTATTGCCCAGAATCCCAGAAGCGACAGCACATCCTCCATGCCGAATGTGATCATGATTTTCAGTCCAGTAGATGCATCAATCATCGAAGACAGATATTGCGATACAAACCCACCGAGAAAGAAGCCTCCAAGGCCTGAAAAAAAGAAGATAACACCGGACTGAAAATAGAGCGTGAAGAAGATATATGCACGCCCTGCCCCAAGACTTCTAAGAAGACCTATCCATTTATACTTTGAAGGAAGGGTTGCAATAATGCTGATAATCGCGGCAGCCCCTACAAGAAGTTCAATCATCCGCCCTAAACCCCTTGCAATCATCTCAATGTTGTCAAAAAGCGTGAATAGCGAACTTAATACTTCCCCGGGGAATACACTTATAGTACCGCCTTCCATATATTCAGCGCGAAGCGAATACGCCGACGGAAAATCTACAGGTTTTACAAGTATTGCAGAAACACCGCCGTTCTCGACGCCATGAACACGCCAAAGGCTTTCATAAGGAACAAGAATCGCCCTATCCCAAGGGGTTCCTGTATAACCAAGTTTTCCAACAGCCCTATATTCCGAAAATCCGTGATTATCGTCAGAACCATCATGGCTTGTGGAGAAAGACTCTCCAATAGCAAGAGGGACATCGCTGCCGATTACAGCAGAAAAACCGTCTTCAAACCACATGCCTTTTTCTATTGAAAACGAGGTACGAAGCGAAAGAAAATCAGAGCCGACGCCGACGATCTGATAACCAGAATAACTATCAGAGAAGATAAGCGGAGAGAGTGTATCTACTCTTTCATCATTAGCTAATGTTGTGATATAGGAAGCATCCAGTATCGGAAGAGGTGAATCAAGACGAAGAAAGACGGAGGAAAGCACCAAATCATTCCGGCTTCCAGCACTTCCTATTACAAGGTCATAATCTGATGCAGCATCAGAAAAAGAGGAGATTGTGCTTCTTATAAAAGTATTGGCAACGAACTCAAGAGAGCACGCAAAGGCCAGAAGAAGAAAGATACCAATGAATGAGAATATATTTCTCTTGATATCCGCCTTAATCATCAGAAAAGGATTACTCATACGATTTTCCCATGTTCAATTGAGATTATCTGATCGGAAAGCTCTCTAAAGAGCTTCTGATGCGTTGCAACTATAAGCGTCGAATGATTTTCACGTGCTAATTCCACAAGCATCCTTGCAACTTCTTCCTCGTTCTCTGCATCAAGAGAGGCTGTTGGTTCATCACAGAGCAGGATTTCCGGCTTTTCTATCATTGCGCGGGCAATAGCGACACGCTGCATCTCACCGCGAGAAAGCGAAGAAGCTCTTGCACCAGTGCGTTTTATGTTAAGGCGTTCCAGAAGCTCTATGCCCCTTCTCCTCTTTTCACGAGGCACTCTCCAATGGGAAAATGTCTCTGGAAGGAGAACGTTCTCAAGAGCAGAAAGCTCTCCAACTAAGCGAAAATCCTGAAATACAAGACCTAGCTTTTCTCGTCTCCATCGTTCTTTCTGTTTTCCGCTCATTGCTGTAATAGCATCACCATTCCATCTAATCTCGCCTTTGATACTGGCATCAAGCCCGGCAAGGAGAAACAAAAGCGTTGATTTCCCTGCCCCGGAAGGACCGACAAGACTCGTTGCACTTCCCCTCTCGATTTCCAGAAACGGTATATCTATAAATGGCTTCTCTGAGCCTGGGAATGACCAAAGAAGAGAGTTAAGCACAAGTCCTTTCTCACTCATATTTTGCCTCCACGAGCCGTAGCTGGCTTACAAAGCCAGTTTCAGGATCGGTATATGAGCCAAGTTCCAAACGTCCAGTCACCGTTATCGTTCTGTTTAACTGTCTGAATATCTCGCTTTTCTCCAGATACACCACCACGATATCCGAAGGCCAGTCTGCATCGGAATTGCAGAAAGGACATAGCGAAACAGGTTTTTTGGTAAGAACAAGGAAGTTACCTTTTGCTTTGAGCGGCGGCGCCATAAAGCCCTCTATCTCAACCTTCTCCCCTTCGAGCGAAAGAACTTTATCCGAAAAGCTCATGCCGAGAACACTGAAACTGTAGAGCTCATCAAAAGAGAGCGAAGAAGCAGCGTTGACTGGGAAAAAGAGAAAAGAGAATAAAGCGAAAATAATCAGACGTTTCATATATTCCCCTGAAATTGAGCCGGGTGGCCCCGGCTCTACAGATTATGCTTCAGGATTCAAACCAAGCGCTTCTACGATGTAACGGAATACCGCAGTGTTCTCCTGATACGCCCTTACCTTCTCGCTGCCCGGCCCACTCATTGAGAGAATCTGGTCATCGACAGAGTGTACTTCCTGCGACTCATCATAAGAAAGGTTTCCTTCCATGAAGAGCGCACCATCCTTGTTGTATGCTTCGTTTGCAACATACCTACCGTTCTCGTCCTGTACAGCCGGAGTGAATGTTCCGTCAAGGTGCGGAGAGAATGTCTCGTAGTAATCAGGATGATTACCGAAACCTACTGCAAGACGAACCGTCGTGTTCACATCATCCGGATAGCCATCGCCATCTTTATCCTCATAGGTTGGGAAACCTGCGTTAGCATATGTTCCAACTTTGTCACGGATGCTTGTCACTACAGGTTTTGAATCATCGACTGTGCCATAGACGCTTATCGAATGGGTATGATCTCCTGTGACTACCAGAAGTGTGTCTGGATGACTATCAACGAAATCCTGCATGATGCCTACAACCTTATCGAACATAATCGTGTCATATACCGATCTTTCCCAGTCCATTGGATGCGCAAATTTATCCACAGAGCCAGCTTCAACCATCAAGAAGAAACCATCTTCATTCTTTGAAAGAATCTCGAGCGCAACCTTTGCCATCTCTGTCAGATCCGGCTGATCAGGGTATGCAGAGACTGTATTCTGTTTCAGGAAGAGCCTGTCAAGAGAGCCATCCATGTTGCCGGGATGGAAGAGGCCAAGAAGACGGTCTGTATTTGCGGTATCTACAGATAGAAGCTCGGTTCTTGTCGTTACAAGGGAATAACCTGCATCCTGAAACGCCTCAACGTAGTTTATATCATCTTTACGGCTTGAAAGGAGATTTGACTGAGGAAGGAAGTATGCAGAACCACCGCCAAGGAGCACTTCTGGCTGTACGCGAAGGAAATCAGCAACGATCGCAGCCTTTTCTGAACGGCGACGTGTATGCGCAACCACGGCAGCTGGTGTTGCATCCTCAAGCTCTGCATCCGATACAATACCAATGGACTTATTCGTTGTCCTTCGCAAAAGCTCTGCGATATTCTCCTGCTTTGGATCATCGAACGGATCTTCTGTTCTATCAGCATAGACGCCGATTGCGTTGATAGAGGACTTATGCCCTGTCATATATGCGCTCATTGAGTTTGCAGAATCTACTGTGATTGCATCAACGCTGCTTGTGCCCATCAGGCCAAGCCTTTCCATCTTGTCAAGGTTTAACAGATCATTGGAAGTTCCTTCGGTATTTCCCTTTGAAAGCAGTCTTGCAGCTGTTCGGTGTCCTACGGAAAGGCCATCTGCGATAAGAACGATGACGTTCTTTGCTTCAGCTGTCTCCGCGGCTTTATAAACACTCCAAGAAACGGTCTTATCAAGAGCAGCAACAGTGTAATCATCAGCGGCAAGTGTGACATCCCTAACGATAAGAGCGGTAGCTTTTTCCCCATCCCCGAATGTTTCTGTTATGAAATCTCCCTCTTTTCCAAGAACGTCTTTATAGTCTTTTCCGTTTATAGTCACCGAAACTGAGGCTGGATTGACGACCTCATCGAACTCAACCTTGAAATCGAATCTAGCACCGCTGAGAATTTCAGCTCTATCAATTGGATAAATCTCCACAGCGAATATCTGAGAGACGAGACTGAGCATCAAAAGAGTGGCTAAGACCAGTCTAAATGCCTTTTTCATCGTTTTCCTCCATGCATGGGAATCCCCATCACAAGGCAAGTCTATCAAGGAGGAAAATACTTATCCGCCATGTGCGTGTTAGAACAGGATTAAATGATGGTAAACAAAATCCTTGCTATGTTAAATCTTTCTAAGCAAAAGCATCTTGATTTAAAGCAAGTGCAAAATAGCTCTAA
>CAZURL010000003.1:0-1087 GCA_964623005.1 uncultured Spirochaetaceae bacterium | reverse complement strand
TTCAATGAAATCCGACTTAGAGACACATCTTGTAGATTTCTACAACATCATCCCTCGTAAGTGGATAATAGGTTCCTAGTTTCTTTTTTCCAAAATCCAGAGCCTTATCAGCTAACAACTCTATATCAGGATTTTCTATTCCTAAATCAGAAAATCTTGCTGGCATTCCTATTGAATTAAAGAAATCGCGCAACATCCTGATACCTTCAAGCGCAACGGTCTCTTCTGCATTAAGATCATACCTGACCCCGAATACCCTATTAGCAAACTGCATAGCTCTTTCTGGATGGCGTTTATAAACATATGTCAGCCAATTTGGAAAAAGCATTGCCAATGTCGCACCATGTGTTGACCCATACAGTCCTGATATCTCATGCCCAAGCATATGGCAGACCCATTCCTGCCCGCGATCGACTCCACAAATATTATTATGAGCAAGTGATCCAGCCCACATGATCTCTGCCCTTGCAGCGTAGTCATCAGGCTTTCTCTGCACAGTCTTAGCCGCTGTCATAACAGCTTGAAGCAGGCCTTCGCACAGTCTATCAGAAACTTCAACATCAGGAGTTGTCGTAAAGTACCTTTCCATTATATGCGCCATAATGTCGCTGACGCCTGCGAAAGTCTGCCACGGCGAGAGCGAGTATGTGACCTGTGGATCCATAATAGCGAATACCGGTCTCATCTTAGGAGATGAGCATGACGCACGTTTAAGCATACCATCTTCGTTCGTCAGAACAGCATCGCAACTTGATTCGCTCCCCGCAGCAGGAATAGTAAGAACTACACCAATAGGCAGGGATTCATCGTACGGCCTTCCTGTATAATAATCCCAGACATCCCCATTGTAATGAACACCAAGAGCTATCGTTTTTGCTGAGTCTATTACGCTTCCGCCTCCAATAGCGAGAATGAACCCTATATTCTCCTTTCTACAGATCTCTATTCCCTTTCTAGCCATCGAAAGCACAGGATTCGGCTGTACTCCACCAAGTTCTACCCACTCAATTCCTGATGCTCTCAAGGAATCCAAAACCTTATCAAATACGCCATTTTTCTTTATTGATCCGCCACCATAATGGAGCAG
>CAZURL010000002.1:10207-38665 GCA_964623005.1 uncultured Spirochaetaceae bacterium | reverse complement strand
TCCATTTCCCCATATCCACAGCGAGGTTCATATGAGGTGTGTTGACTATCAGAGACCAAAGAAGGAAGAGGCACAGCTGATAGAGAGCTTGCCCAATTGGAAAAAAGCTGTTCTAGAAATCATGGAACGTTTTATTGTGTAACGAAAAGAGCTGCCGCTTTTACGACAGCCCCATTTTATTCTCAGAACTCAACTGGCTCTATCTTAATGATATTCAAATCATAGCTTCGGCCATTGATTTCGAACTTGACGTTCTCGCCTTCTTTGTGATTTATGAGTTTCTGCCCAAGTGGAGCATTCAAATCGATTATGCCATTCTCAGGATCGGATTCCCATCTGCCCATGAAGGTGTATTCGATATCTTTTCCCTCCGTGTTATCGTAAAGCGTCACTTTCGTGCCAAAACCGATAAGGCCAGGGATAACATCACTCATTGTCATCACACGTACAGTCGTCAGATCATTATTGAGTTCGCCGATTCGTCTATCTAACTCTCTCTTATGTTCCTTCGCATACTGATACTCACTGTTTTCCCTTAGATCACCAAGCTCGCGCGCGAAATTGATCTCTTTGAGGATCTCCGGCATCTGCACCGTGTTGATATCCTTAAGTTCATCTTTCTTCCTGTCATAGCTCTTCTGCGTGCACAAGAAGCCAGAGACAACTTTGATCTCATGTGGCTTAACTTCAACCTTTTTCTCATCCGAGAAGAAGATATCAGAGAAACGAGAGCGGATTATATTCCTGTACTCGCTCTTCTCATCATTTTCAAGGCCTTCATTGAAAAGAATCAAAGACATCGTATCCTCAATGCTCTCTTTCGATGAAGAGGAAAGGAAGGAGAAGATCTTCTTGTTATCTACAAGATCCTTTCTCAATGACTTGATGTTCTTTCTGTTCTCTGGGTTGTCAGGAGCCTTGGTAATGTGGGAAAGCGCCATCAACTCAGTACGGAATATTCTATCCTCGTCGATATCTGCTTTCTTCATATCCTGAGCGTTGAGATTTGCCTCCGTCGCAAAGAAGATAAAGAGCGGAATGTTATCGCGGAACGATTCTACAGAGCGTTTGATCAAAGCGTAATACTCAACGCCTTTATTCAGTCTTTTCAGTTTATTCGGGATATAAGAGTTGATATAAAGAGGAAGCAGCTGGACAAGGATTTCCGGCGCTTTCTTCTTATCGAGGGCAATGAGCTGATCGATATATTCCTTCTTGAGCACAGTGTTATCGATAGCACCGAAGACATCTCTTCTCTCATTGTCATAAAGCGGTGTGTATAGCATATCGAAAGAACATTCAAATGACACAGCAACACCACGTTCAGAGAGGTAATCCAAGAGAAGTACGGAAGCAATGCGGTCAGATATACTCCTTTTCTCATTAGAGAGCACATTCTGGAAATATTCGACCATCTCCATGAAAGCATCGGACGTCTTCTCGATAGCTGTCGAGGATACATTCTCAAGGATTGTAGAAACCTTTCCATAGAAGGTCGGTTCATTTCTGAAGATATAAAGTACCTTTTCTTCCGGTGTCGAAGGGTAGGCTGTCAGCTGATAGACATCTGTAGATCCAGGAATGATACGGACATAACTATTATTCTTGAGTTCTGTCTTGACTTTGTCACTGATACTCTTCCATTCACTCTCATCGAGAATCGAAGGAACGACTTCATTCTTCATATCCTTCATCGTTGCTTTCTTGTCCGAAGCAGAGTATAAGAGCGTCTTTACAAGCCATTCGATACCACCATCTGCCATGATCTTCGCCTTGATCTTCTGCGTAGGCACCCCTTTCTTGATTACCTTCATATTCTGCTTAGAAAGCGGAGTAAGTGCGTTGAATGCACTCTCCAGTGCAATATTCTGGATATCATTTGCGCTGTACTTTACAGAGAGAATGCCGCCTTTGACATCGGAGATAAGGCCAACTCGTCTTGTTGCCTTCTGCAACACGAATGTGCCGGAAGAGTATGCAATATCCTTCTCAAACTCATCAAGTGCCTTAACGCTGTTCTGCGCGCGGAGAATCTTGTGCTTCTTGAGACATTCATCTAGGCGTGAAGAAGATGCATACTTAAGTTTAAGAGCACTTTCAACCTTCTTTTTTGTCACATCATCTGAGCCATCAATGGTAAGAATGTGGCGCGCTGTTGCAATCGTCGAATCTAGGCAGCTCTTGTATTCCGAGGACTTTTGGTCAAAGTGATTGATCGAATCAGAAAGATGGGAAAGAAGGATCCTGTAAAGCTCAAGCCCTGTCTCGGGATCCTTTTCCGATATACTTTCCGTGAATGATGAATAGAACGGAGATGCAGAGCGGCCATTTTCGAGAAGGCGGACAAAAATCTCCTTGATTTTATCCTTTTCATCGGTTTTCTGAAGCCGGAGAAGCGCTCTCTGATAATAATTCATCGCGCTCTTCCCGTCCCCGATCTTCTCATAATGATCAGCTAACATTACGATAATCTGCTTATCTGTCGGATCAGCTTTGACAAAACGCTCATAATATTCCCATTTCTTATCTTCATCACCCTCATGTTCTGCAACATCGGCAAGCACTCTGAGAGCTTTGCTCGATTCGCTATGTGAGAGAATCAGAGCACCAACATATTTGACAACAGGCCAGTTTCCTGCCTCATAGAATGTAAGAAGAAGATTATTGAGCTTTAGGTTATATTCATGAGGACGAAGCGAGACAAGGATCCGCTCTGCCAGGTACACAAGAATCAGAGAATCCTTGTTCTCATCAAGTGCATTCTTAGCTTCATCCCTGAGCTCCATTTTCTTCTCATCGTCATCAATAGTTTCCAGTTCCTTATCTATATTCTCGAATGTAGAGACAGAAAAAGATTGTGCCGGATTCTTGCCTAGTGCTTTTTCCTCAGCTAGCAAAGATTTGATATCCATAACTGTCCACTCCTTTAAAAACCTGTTATGAAGAGCAAAAAATAAAACCGGGCAGAGTCTTTGCTGCTCGGATGCTCAACTGAATATTAACATAGGTTATCTACTTTGGCAAACATTCTGTTCAGTGCTATAATCCTCGTATGCGCGAGAGGAAATTACTTTTCTCACCATCTTTGCTAGGTTCAGATTTCTCATCTCCGATAGCTGCCTTGGACGAGATTGCTCTTTCAGGGGCAGAGTATGTACACCTTGATGTGATGGATGGGAATTTTGTACCTAACATCTCGTTTGGAGCTAAATTTATTTCTGATATAAGGCCGCATTCTGATCTTATTTTCGATGTTCATCTCATGATTGACCATCCGGAAAGAATGATTGATTCATTCCTTGAAGCCGGTTCAGGTATCATCACGATACACACAGAGAGTACAGAACATGCATGGAGGGCAATGATGATGGCGAGCGAAGGCGGAGCTGAGTGCGGGATTGCAATAAATCCAGGAACTTCTATCTCTTCGATCGAGCCTCTTCTTGATATAGCCGATTATGTCCTTGTTATGAGTGTCAATCCAGGGTGGGGCGGACAGGCATTCATCCCTGAATCGATGAAGAAAGTTGAAGAGCTTTCCCTCAGAAGGGAGAACGATGACTATGACTATCTCATCGCTGTCGATGGCGGTGTTTCGAGAAGCAATATCGTAGAGCTATATAAGAGGGGGATGGACATTGCGGTGATGGGATCGGCATTTTTCAGAGAAAAGGACAAGAGAAGCTTTATCCAGGAAATGCGAAGAGAGGCGGAAATCTTCGTATGAAAGCGGTTGTTCAGCTTGTAGAAAGCGCAAGATGCAGTGTTGATGGAAAAATAACAGGCGAGATAGATAATGGCTATGTCGTCTTTCTTGGCTGTGGCAAGGATGATGATGAGAGTGCATTGAAAAAGGTAATCAAGAAGCTCTCTACGCTACGTATATGCAAAGATAGTGAAGGGAAGATGAATCTCTCGCTCGCGCAATCAAACGGCTCTATTCTGCTTATTAGCCAATTTACGCTCTATGGCGATGTAAGGCATGGAAATCGTCCATCTTTTTCCGATGCAATGCCTGGAAAAGAGGCTATTAGATTATATGAAACGGCAATCGAGATGCTGAGAAATGAAAAAATCCATGTGGAAACCGGGATGTTCGGAGAACACATGAAAATCGAACAGATAAATGACGGCCCAGTGACGATTATCATTGATTCAGAGAAATTATAATCTGGATATTTAGCGAAAACCGGAACTTGGAGCGTATATATATCAGGAGGGAGTGATGGCAAGGACAGCCGATACCAATAATGACACTAAGGGGAAGCTTGAAGCACTTGAAGCGGCAAGGCTACAGATAGACAAACAATTCGGAAAAGGCTCGCTGATGAAGCTAGGAGACAGCAGGGAGACGCTGGATGTAGAGGTGATTCCATCCGGTTCAATTCTCCTTGATGAAGCGCTTGGCGTCGGGGGTTACCCGAAAGGAAGGATCATTGAAATCTATGGCCCAGAATCCTCAGGAAAGACAACGCTTGCCCTCCAAGCAATTGCAGAGAGCCAAAAAAAGGGCGGCATTGCAGCTTTCATCGATGCAGAGCATGCGCTTGATCCTGTCTATGCAAAGAACCTCGGCGTTAATATCGATGATCTGTGGATAAGCCAGCCAGATAATGGCGAGCAGGCGCTTGAGATTACCGAGTCACTTGTACGTTCAGGCGCAGTAGATATTATTGTTGTCGACTCTGTTGCAGCGCTTACACCTCAGGCAGAGATTGAAGGCGATATGGGCGATAGCCATGTCGGACTTCAGGCGAGGCTGATGAGCCAGGCGCTCCGTAAGCTTACGGGAATCCTCTCAAAAAGCAATGCGACGATAATTTTCATCAACCAGATACGAATGAAGATCGGAGTTATGTTCGGCAATCCAGAGACGACCACCGGTGGAAATGCCCTCAAGTTCTATGCGTCGGTAAGAATGGATGTAAGGAGAATCGAATCGATTGGAAAGAATGCTGACGAGATACAGGGAAACCGTATCCGTGTGAAAATAGTAAAGAACAAAGTTGCACCTCCTTTCAGAAAATGCGAGCTGGATCTTATGTTCGGCTCCGGAATCTCCCGCATCGGTTCGCTCTTGGATGCAGCGATCAAGTACGAAATAATCGACAAGTCCGGAGCTTGGTATAGCTATGAAGGCGAGAAAATCGGGCAGGGAAGGGATAAGACCATTGAATATCTTGAGAGCAATAAGGATTTCACCGACAAGCTCGAGACAAAGCTCAGGGATATCATGTTCAACAAAAGCGATAAAGATAAAACTGGTAAGACAGAGGAGAATGCTGAGAGTACGGATGATTGAAGCAATTACTTTACATCGGCTATAATTTCCTTGTATGAGCGATAATGTCGACAGACTTCTGGATAGTAAGGAGAAGCATGAGTTCCATACCCCCGTCTTTGACGGCCCATTGGACGTGCTTCTCTATCTTATACAGGAAAATAAGATTAATATTTATAATCTTGACATTTCGCTTATCACAGAGCAGTTTCTCGACTACATAAAAGAACATGAAGCTGAACTTGAGGAAATATCTGAGTTCTACAAGATGGCAGCTGACCTTTTGTATATCAAGAGCCGTATGCTCCTTCCGGTAACGACCTCTCTTGATGAAGAGTATGAAGATCCTCGCCAAGATCTTGTCGATAGACTGATTGAATACCAGATGTACAAGCGGTATACCGATCTTCTGATAAACGGGGGAAGTGCAGATAGGCTCTATATAAATAGAAACGAGAACTTCTTTGCAGTTCCATACGATGGAAAGGATCTTTTTGCCGGCGCAGATCCATCTATACTGCTCTCTACTTTCATCGATATGATCAACAAATCTGGAGAGATGGGAAGTATCGTGAAGATCTTCAACACCTTTCAGGAAGTATCGATTGATGAGAAGAAAAGCCTTATAGTGGAGCTTCTGCAGGAACGTGATATGATAACGCTCGATGATGTAATCGTCCATAAAGACAATAAGCTCCATATAGCATGCGCATTTCTTGCGATTCTGCAAATGGCAAAGGATATGCAGATATTGATATCCCAATCGATTGAATATGGCCCGATATACATCCAAGATCGTCCTCAGGACTGGGGTGCAGAGATGGGAGAGGAAATCGATGATGAGGAATATGAGGAACTGATAAAGCCATCTAAGGGCAGGCCTGTATCCTATTCGATAATCACAAAGGATGCAGAAGAAGCGATTCTGAGGGCTGAGAAGGAAGCTGAGGAAGAAGAGAAGAAAGATGAGCCGGTATTCATAGGCGATGAAGAGGAAATAAGCTTGGACGATGACGAGGAGGACGATGATGCTCAGTGATGAAGCAAGGCTATTGGAAGCCATACTTTTCATAGAGAACCAGCCGACATCGCTTGACAGGCTTTGCGAGCTTACAGGTCTGAAAGCGGACATCGCAGAGGATGCGCTTGCAGAGCTTGGTGATGAATACGAGAAAAGGGAAGGTGGACTTGTACTTACGATAGAGGAAGGCGAGCTTTATTCATTCTCTCCTGCTGTCGACTTATATCCCATGCTCAAGGCAAGTTATGGAAGAAAGGTAGATAGAAGGCTCTCTCGCGCTGCAATGGAAACACTTGCAATCGTCGCATATGGCCAGCCGATAACAAGAGGAGAGATAGAGAAGCTGAGAGGCGTTGGTTCAGATACAATTGTGAAGCTTCTCAGGGAAAAGGAATATATAATGGTTAAGGGCAGGAAGAATGTTCCAGGGCACCCTTGGCTCTATCATACGACAAAGAAATTCCTCCATGAGTTCAATCTCAAGAGCATCCAGGATCTTCCGAAGCTTTCGGAAATAGACAGGATCAGATTTGAGGAGAAAATAAGCGACGAGGAAGAGGAGAGTGACGGAGATGGCACAGAAAATCAGAGCTGAAAAGGATATCTATCCGATCAGACTTCAGGCATATATGGCAAAATGCGGCGTCGGCTCAAGGCGTGCCTGTGAGGAATTGATCAAAGAAGGCCGCGTGATGGTCAACAACCGCATTGTACGCGAGATGGGTGTAAAGGTAGAAAAAGATGATATCGTTCAGGTTGATACAGAGACAATTGAACCAGCGGAAGAGCTATATTATATTGCACTGAATAAACCTCGGGGATATGTGTGTACCAATTACGACCCGAATGAAACAAAATATGCCCGTGATCTGATTGATATCAGGGACAACCGTCTCCTATTCAATGTCGGACGCCTTGATAAAGACTCAAACGGCCTTATCATCTTCACTAACGATGGGGACTTTGCAAATAAGATGATGCATCCGAAATACGAGGTCGAAAAGGAATACATCGTGAAACTCGATAGAGAAGTAGCGATAGAGGATCTTAACAGGGCGCTAAGGGGTCTTTATATCGATATACCGAAGCCATACCGCATAAAACGCTATGATCTGATGCCTCGCACAAAGCAGTTTATCCGCATCACACTGATCGAGGGAAAGAACAGGGAGATCAGGAAGATCTTTTCCTTCCTTGGTTATGACGTAAAGTCTCTTACGCGCATCCGCATCGGTTCTGTTGAGCTTGATGATCTAAGACCGGGAGAATGGAGAAACCTTACAAGAGAAGAGATTTTTCAGCTCGTTTCAGGGAAAGGGCAGGAGAAGAGACAGGCAAAGACCCATATAGTGGAGGCTCGGCATGGTAATCGCGATTGATGGGCCTGCCGGCTCCGGGAAGAGTACTGTTGCGAAAATGGTGGCAGACCGTCTTGGCTTCTATTTTCTCAATACAGGATCTTTTTATAGGGCATATACGCTTTCAGCGCTCGATAAAGGAATAGATCCTCTTGATAAAGAAGCGGTATTAGAGAATGCAAAGTCCATTTCGCTGAGTGTAAAAGATGGTGCTGTCTGTATTGATGGAAAAGACGAAGAGGCGAGACTCCATACACCGGAAGTTGACAAATACTGTTCTCAAGTCTCATCTGACCCGAGAATAAGAGAAATGGTGAATAAGAGTGTAAGGGAAATCGCCGCAGGGATGGATATCGTGACAGAAGGCCGTGATACAACAACGGTAATCTTTCCCGATGCCGATTTCCGCTTCTTTTTTGACGCTGCTCCTGAAATACGTGCAAAGCGCAGACTCTCCGAACAGAAACAAGGCAGTCTCGAAGAGATGATCAAAGCTATAGAAGAAAGAGATAAGCGTGATAGGGAGAAGGAAATAGGTGCATTGAAAATCGCTGATGGAGCTATCGTCATCGACACATCTCTATTGACGCTAAATCAAGTTTGTGAGAAAGTGTTAGTTGCTGTGCAGTATCACTCTGCATAGATATCAGATGGTAGGAGCGAAGCAGTGGAAAATGAAACTCAGATGGCTGAAAAGCAGTCTTATCTGCAGCAGCATCTTATGTCAATTCCCGAATTGGAAGTCGGTCAGATCGTAACCGGTACTGTAGTACAGACAAATGACGAATCAGTTTTGGTTGACATCGGCTATAAGAGCGAAGGAAAGATTCCTGTTGACGAGTTTATGGAGCTTCCAAAGCTCGGTGATAAGGTAGCCGTAACTATAGTCAAGCTCGATGATGGACGCGGTCAGGTTGTCGTTTCCAAAAAGAGAGCGGAAGCAAAGGAGAGGACTGAAATCCTCAGGAAAGCAGCAGAGGATAGATCTCCTGTGCTTGGCAAGTTCGTTAAGGTCATCAAGGGTGGCTATGAAGTCGATCTTGGTGCGGATTACAAGGGTTTCTGCCCTCTCTCGAAAGCAGATGTTGTACGCGTAGAGGATCCAGAGAGCCTTATCGGTAAGACGGACTATTTCATTATCGACAAGTTCCACGCAGGGACAAAGCTCAAGAGCGTTGTTTCTAGGCGTGAATATCTTGAGAAGAAGATCAAAGAGAATAAGGACGCATTCTTCCAGACAGTACAGATCGGAGATGTCGTTCAGGGTGAAGTCAAGTCCTTTACATCGTTCGGTGCATTCATTGATCTTGGTGGCTTTGATGGACTTCTTCATATCAATGATATGTCTTGGGGACATGTAACAAGGCCAAAGGACTTTGTGAAGAAGGGACAGATTGTTCAGCTTCGTCTGATCAACATTGATCCAGAAACACAGAAGATTAACCTTTCACTCAAGCACATGACTCCGGATCCTTGGACAACATTCGAGGAGAGATACCAGGTTGGCGATGTTGTTACAAGACCTGTAACGAAGATTACGTCATTCGGTGTATTCATTGAGCTAGAGCCGGGTATCGAAGGTCTTGCGCATATCTCTGAACTCTCTTGGACAAAGAGAATCACGAATCCAAAGGAAGTTGTGAGTATCGGCGATGTAGTTGAGGCGAAGATCCTTGGATATGATCTAGACAAGAAGAGAGTATCGCTTGGCCTTAAGCAGCTACAGGAGAATCCATGGGATACAATCACTGAGCGCTATCCGGAAGGAAAGGTTGTCAAGGGGCCTGTTGTCAAAGTTACCAACAGCGGTGCATTTGTTAACCTTGAAGATGGTATTGATGGTTTTCTGCATATCGATGATATCTCTTGGACAAAGAAGATCAAGAATATGGAGCAGTTCTGCAAGGAAGGTGATGTAATTGAAGTTGCAATATCTCGTGTAGAGCCAGAGAACAGAAGGATAAGGCTTTCTGTAAAGCAGCTTGAAGGTAATCCTTGGCAGACATTGAAAAGAGATTATCCTAAATACTCCGCAATTACTGGTACAGTCTCATCAGTTGCAGACTTCGGTGTATTCGTGAAGGTTCTTGGAGATATCGAAGGACTTATTTCCAAGTACAATCTTGTCGGACCAGATGAGGAGTATAAAGACGAAGTTCTCGAGAGCTACAAAGAGAAGATCGGTGAGCCGATTACCGCAATGGTCATTGACATCAACCCACAATCTCAGAAGCTCAGCCTCTCCATCAAAGAGATGATTAAGCGCTCTCAGGAATCTGAGATGGCAAAGTATATGGCAGACACGAAAGAAGATGATGCAGACACATACAATCCTTTCGCTGGTATGCTTAAGACTACTTCTGACGATAACGAGTAAAAGTTTCCTGCGGGTTAAATCCCGCAGTTCCTTTGAAGAGGGAGCGCATGAAAGAGAAAAATAAGAATCTTACGGGATCACAGAAAGTTGAAAGCAAACTTAATGATTTTCTCGTTAAAAGAAAGAATCTTGTTATAACAATTGCAATTGTGATTGTTGTTGCAATCGTTGCTGTATGTGTAACTGTCACTGTTATCCAGAATCGTACAGAGAGCAGATTCAATGCACTTTCTGATATTGAAGGTCAGTACAATGCTTTCTATATGCTCGATCCAGATAGCGATGAATATGCGGCAAGCCTCAGTGAATTCAATTCTGCAGTAGACGCACTTGTATCTGCTTCGGGTCTGAATTCCTATCCTGGTGCTAAGGCTATGCTTCTTTCTGCTGATCTTGCTTACTCAAGGGAAGAGTATCAGGAAGCGGTTGATGGCTATGCTGCTGTTGCGGAAGCTCAGCGTGAAACATATCTTGGACAGCTTGCTCTCATGAATGAAGCAGCTGCATATGAAAATCTCGGTAATCAGACTGTTGCATTAGAGCTTTATAACGAAGTTTTCGATACTTATGGTCAAAATTCTCCGTTTGCGCCAAAGGCTCTATTCAATGCAGCTAGACTGTATGAAGCTACAGGCAATACTGAACTTGCCAGAGCTACATTCCAGCAGTTAACAGGTCTTTATCTCGTTTCAGAGATCGGTGCAGAGCCAAGTGAATATGCTAAGCTAGCTGAGGCATATCTTGTTACGATGAATTGACCCTTTCTGTGGACTAAAGGAGAACGACCACGTGAAGAGAAAGAAGCTTTTTCTTTTTTTATTCTTTGTGGTCGTTTTTTTCGCTTGTGGTATTCCTAATTATTTCGATTACACCGAGAACGTTTCTTTTACTATTGAAACGATATCCGAAACAAATAACCAAGCTGCTATCTTTATGGATCCAGCGATCATAGAAAGAATACAAGCTGGAGAGATTTCAGTTATTCCTACAACGCCAAAAGTCTATCTTTTATATACAATCTCAGGTAATGATAGCGCCAATACGTATCTTATTAGCTCATTTAATTCAACATACAGGGGTACGATCAACACATATCCAGATAATTACAGTAGTTCTCGATTCATAAAAAGAAGCGTTTCTCCATCTGGTACTTCCGGCGATTCTATTTATTTTGCGCTTTTCCCATTCCATGATGAAAATGGTGATTTGGTTTCATTCGATGCTGACATCGATGAATTTGACGATGGATACTATAACATCCAGATAAGCTATGAGCAGCAGAGCAGTGGTGGTTATATTTTCAAGCTATCATACGGTGATGGAAATACAATGGATCTTTATAGGTTCAATGACAAACTGTTTTATACAGGTATAACAAATTATGATACAGATAGCGATGATGAATTTCAGCAGAATACTTCTGATGGCGATGTAAGCAATATCGTAACACCAAGAGTCAGAGTATTCCTAGCATCTTCTGTTGGCTTTCTACATTATACAAACTTTATGTTTGCAAGAATGGTTGAGATCACAAACAGTACATTCTTCTTGCTTTAAAGCTTTTTCCTGTACTGTTTCACAAAATCGATCAAAGCGAACAGCCAAATTCCCAATATTTTTTGTAAACAAAGCTTTCGTTGGAATTAAGATTAAGCTGATACAACCGAAACGTAACCAATATTCTTCATTATGAAATAAATAGAATAACGATCCTAGATCTTTTTCCGTAAATTGTCTCAAAAGCAAATGCTTGGTTTTCCAATGCAAACTATCTATTCATTCCATCGACATATATAAAGCTGAATCTAGATATCAAAATAATTTATGAAAGAAAAATTCAGTACCGAAAAGAAGAGAAAAGCAGTCAGTTCTCCACAATAGGGTAGAGAAGGGGAGGGGAAATTGGATGAAAAGAAGATTCGTCATAAACAATCATACGAGAATACCCTCCACTACCCAAAACATAGAACGAAACATGATGATCAATTCAAGATTATATCCCATTAAATACTATCCAAAGAAACATAATCATGTAATAATACGCTAACCTTCCAAATCAGAAAATAAAATACTTTAATAGTATTATTTTATATAAAATATTTTATCATAAAGCACTTTATTAATATTAATTTATATATTCAATTTTACAACTTAGAAGATTAATCGAAGACTATTAATTACGATATCTCATTATTTTACAGTCAATTAACTTCACAGAATTTAAGCAATTTATTATGGATATAATGTATATTCTGTCAACTAGAATATAAACGCGCCAAATTGAGATAATAAAACATATAAAACATTATTATGAATTTGAGTATTCTAGCTTTTATCAATATATTCAATTTAGTATTTGAGAATTGATAATATTAAATTAGCTATTTTATAATAATAATATATTAATTTCTTAGACTTATAATTCCATATTTCACTGTACAATGTCTTTGAATATAAACCGATTCTGTTTCTTTGCATAGGATTGTCTAACTACCTACTCTTCAAAGCTATATAACTGGAATGTCTCCCCTCTTTGATGATAATATCCGGACATGTACCAAGATTATTTTAATCATGCGCCAAGCTTTACAGATAGTATTGATAGACTCTACACAATTATTTCTATTCTTCGCGCTCCCGGTGGATGCCCTTGGGATAGAGTCCAGACAAATAAATCAACAACAATTTCTTTGATTGACGAAAGCTACGAATATCTCGATGGTGTTATCAATAATGATATCTCTTCTGAACGTGAAGAAATCGGAGATATAATGATCAATGTTTTCATGAATCTTTGCATCCATGAAGAAAATCAAGACTTCAAACCTGAGGACGCTGTCAATGAAGTCTGCGATAAACTCATTCGTCGTCATCCGCATGTATTTGGTGATGAGCATGTTGATACAGCCTCTGAAGTATTATCTCTATGGAATAATGTTAAGGAGAATATTGAGGGACATAAAGATAAAGCAGAATCTTTCTTCTCCCACATCCCGTCTTCCTTGCCTCCCCTAGAATCCAGTTATGAAATTCAGAAGAAACTGAAGAAAGTTGGCTTTGATTGGTCGGAAGTATCTGGCATTCTCGTTAAAATTGAGGAAGAGTTGGAAGAAGTCAATCAAGCAATTGCAGACGGAGATGAAAATCATATTGAGATGGAATTAGGAGATCTTCTTTTCTCAGTTGTTAATCTTTGTCGATTTTTAAAGATCCGTCCAAATGTGGCTCTTCATCGATGCAATGAGAAAGTAAAGGCGCGATTTCAAAGGATTTTTAACCTAGCCGCTGAAAAAGGTGTCCCGATTGATAAAGAACATGTTGATGAAATGAATAAACTGTGGGAGGAAGCAAAAAAAGAAGAAAGCTACTGATTCAGTAGCACTGGTACATATTTCAATATCATCAGTGTTCTAAAAAAAATAAAAAGGACAGAAAAGGCAAAGCCTACTTCCATCCTTATAAATCAGGCCTCGGATAAGCCGGGTTCTGTTTAGGTAATCATCTATCTAGGCCATGGATTACTCCATGGCTCAAGCAGCCTACCCGCAGCCATGGCCGGACAAGCCGACTGCATACTTGGCCTTGCTCCTGGTGAGGTTTACCATGCCCTGACCATCACTGATCAGGCGGTGGTCTCTTACACCGCCATTTCACCCTTACCTCTTATGAGGCGGTATATTTTCTGTTGCACTTTCTGTAGCATTGCTGCTCCTGGCCGTTAGCCAGCACCATCGTCCTGTGGAGCCCGGACTTTCCTCTGTTACCAGCGATTACCTCCGAAACCTGAGAATTGCATCAGAAATCTTCGAAGCCTTCTCCAAGCGATTCATCATAGCTATCGCTATCGCCCTTCGAAGAATCATCACGCGAAGAACTCTTACCTTCACCCTTTGTAGGCTCAAGCTGCTCAAAGACAAAGTTCTTCTCAAGCTCTTCATCAAGTGGTTCATACCAAATGATTCTAGAACAATACGGACAGTACTCTATTTCATTCTCCTGCTGCTTAAGTCTCAAATCGATAACAAACTGCATTGGAAGCACGCGATCGCAACCTGTGCAGACCTGTCCATGGACTGGAACAATGCCCTCGCCTTTTTTCTTCCGCACGATGTTCGAGAATTTTTCATAGAGTTCGTCCGAGATTGCCATCCCCTTGATTTCCTCGCACCTTGCATTCATCTCATCAAGCTGCCTGTTGATATCCTCAAGGGAAGAATCGACCTTAGCTCTTTCTTCATCAACCCGAGCCTTTGCTTCATCGCAGATAACTTCCTGCGCATCAAGCTCAGCACGAAGCTTATCCAGTTCCTGCATTTTCGAGTTACGCTGCTTAAGAAGAACCTGTTCTTGGACTTTCGCCTCATCGAGCTGCTTCGAAAGCGCCTCATATTCTCTCTGTGTATTAAGGAACTCCATCTGCTTTTCATATCCAGTTCTAGTCTGGAATGCATCATCATACCTGATTGAGAGCGACTTAACCTCATCGGTTACGGAATTATATGTTTCCGTAAGTTCAAGATACTTCTCATTGGCTTCCTTGAGGCTGGCCTCTTCCTTCTTCAGATTAACAGGCATCATCTCAACCTGTTGCTCAAGATCGAATTTGACCTTCAGAGCGTCCTGAAGATTCCTAAGGCATTCCAGCTTGTCATACTCTGCCATACTCTATTTTTCTCCTCATCCTCCGCTGATAATAGCGGATTATCCTATTAGTTCCAATCCTTTAGCTGTCGACTTCTCTTCGGATGCCTCAGCCTTCTGAGCGCCTTTGCCTCAATCTGCCTGATTCTCTCCCTTGTAACATCAAAGTAGAGACCAACTTCTTCAAGAGTCAGTGCATAACCATCATCTAGGCCGAAACGCATTCGAAGAACTTCCTGCTCTCGCTGTGGGAGCGTGGAGAGAAGTTCCCTGATCTTATCCTGCAAGAGAACAAATGCTGTCTGATTCGCAGGATTCTCTGCATCCTTATCCTCAATGAAATCAGAAAGAACACTATCTTCTTCTTCACCAACTGGCGTTTCAAGGGATATAGGCTCACGTGCAACGGACTTGACATTCTTGACCTTAGCCTCCGGCCAGCCAAGATGATCAGCAATCTCCTTATCTGTCGGCTCTCGGCCAAGAGACTGCATAAGGACTCTCGATTCTCTGACAACCTTATTAATCTGTTCAATCATATGAACAGGCACCCTTATAGTTCTAGCCTGATCGGATATAGAACGGGTAATGGCCTGCCTGATCCACCATGTCGCATAAGTAGAGAACTTGAATCCCTTCTCATATTCGAACTTCTCGACAGCCTTAATCAGACCAATATTCCCTTCCTGAACAAGATCAAAGAACTGAAGACCACGGTTCGTATATTTCTTGGCAATGGAAACAACAAGGCGCAGATTTGCTTTTATGAGCCTATCTTTTGCGCTCTTAAGAATCCTCTGTCCCAGCTGGATGTCCTTAACGGCCTGGATAATATCATCAGAGGAGCACTCGAAATCCGTCTCAATCGATCTGAGTTCTTTCTCTGTAAGCTGAAGCTCCTTGATTTCTTCCTTGATCTGATCGCCCGTCATTCCCAGCTGTGTTTCAATCTGCTGAGCCTTGCTCTGTGTAGCAAGATCACGGCCAAGCTGTCTCAGTTCCTTAAGCGATGTCACTTTCAGATGCTCTTCTGACGCTTTCTTTTTCTCATTGCAGCTGATAATCTTGTCACGAGCAGAGATAAAGATATTCGTTAAATCGTCGATATCCTCCTGCTGGAAGTCAATCGGAGAAATCCATGCGGTCACTGGAAGGTACTGCCCTTCAGAAAGTGCCTCAAGCTCTCTCTTGAAGTCGGCATAGCGCTTTCCAAGCTCTGCCCCTGTCGTAGCATTATCCTCTCTGACCTTGCGATGGATCTTCTGAATCTCCCTCTCAAGATCCGCATCTTTCATATCAGGATGTTCTTCCCTGAACTGCTTATCTTTCTGCGTTACACCCTCTGCAATGCGAGCATTAAGCTGAGCCTCTTCCTTTCTGATTTCATCAAGCTTCTCTTCTGTCTTACGGATTCTCTCCTCTCGGCTTTTCTCACGGCAGTAAGCAATCCAAGCTTCCCGTGATTCGAAATCAGAGCGCTTCTTACCCTCATAAAGCGGAGAAGATTCATCTGGATGGCCTCCCAGCTTATTTAAAAGGGATTCCCTTCTCTCCATGATCTCCCTATCGGTCTCAGGAGTATCGCCAGAAAGAAGAATCCTAGCCTTTAGCTCATTATATTCCTTGATTTCGCGTGGCGTATCCTTTCCAAGCGCTTCTCTATAGGAACTATTGTAACGTTTCTGTATAGAAAGAAATTCTTTCAGTTCTTCTGTAGAGAGCGTTTCCTCTGTATCATCTTCAATCTTCGTATTCATCTTTTCGATGACAGTAGTGAAGAAAGAGATCAATATTCCACTCTCTCTTATTACAGACTTAACAATCTCAGCGCCCTTCTCCATCTGCATAGCAAGCTCAACTTCCTGCTCGCCGGTAAGAAGGTTTTCATTTCCGATTTCTTTGAGATAAAGCCGTATAGGATCATCTTGATTTGTATCGAACTTAGCCTGAGATGAATGGCTTTTATGCTCAGAAGAAGCCTCCGAGAAGGAGGAAATATCTATAAAGCGCTCTGGAGAAGATTCAGTATCATCATCGGTGCCTTTCCACTCGTTGATATTCTCCTCTTCTTCCTCATCATCCTCTTCGTCTTCCTCATCTTCGTCGTCATCAGATAACTTCTTCGAGTCCTCGTCATCCTCATCTTCATCTTCGATGTCTTTTAGCTCATCATCGGTTGGTTCATCCACCTCCTCATCCTCGGAATCGGTGAAATCATCATCGAAATCCTCAAGCTCTTCATCCGTAGGCTCATCGATGAAGTCAGGCTCCGCATCATCGGACTCATCATACTGAATCCCATCTTCTGTCAAGCATGAAATGATGATATCGAGATCCGTTGGAGCATCTTTATGCCGCTTCAACACCGAAACGATATCCAGAAGCGTAATGATCCCCTGATCCTTTGCGCTCTGCAAAAGCTCTTTATAGAATGAAGTATTCCTAAGATCCTGTTCTGTCATCAATCAATTTCCTCTCTGGCCGTCCTAGAATATAAGACTGCCTTAAGTTCAGCTATCTTCCTATCGAGTTCGTTCTTGCGTTCAAGCGCCTCTCTAAGCTGATCCGAATCCAGCGAATCCGAAAATGATCTAAGCTGGTTGGATAGTACTAGGCGTTGCTCTTCCAATCCTCGGAGGGCGATTCTATCGCTTGCTTCATCTAAGGCGCTTTCTCTACCATTTCGGAACTCTTCAAGCCCGAAAGAGGTGGCCACATCATTTCTTACCCTCTCATCTGTAATGAGCGAAAGGAAAAGCTCATTGCTTGATATCTCGCTACGCATGGCATTTTCCAGTGCCATGTATATCGTTTGCGCCTCCCTATCCCTCAGATCGCCGAAGCTGATCTTCAGTCTATACTGACGGAATAAATCCCTGTGATTTGCCAGAAATAGCATTGCATAGAGATCTACGCCTACAGCGGCGCTGTTGAATCTTTTTACAGGTTCTTCACCTGTACCTACTCTCTCATCCTCCCTTATGACGCCTTTCCTATCCCCTGCGCCATTCATATCCCTGCGTATCGTTTCCTCCGAGACAGAAAGATAATTGCTGAGCGAAAGAATGTAGGATTCCTGCTCTACATTTGATTCCGTACTCAAAAGAAACGGAGAAATAGCCCGTACGAAGCCAGACTTTCCCCTTGGTGTTCTGATATCATAGCTTTTTGCTGTTTTCTTTACAAGATATTCAAAAGCGGTCTCTGAGGCTTCAAAGTCTTCTCGCAGCACATTTTCGCCACTCTTTTCTATAATCTCAGAAGCATCCTTGCCCCCTGAAAGATGATGCACCATGCACTCAAGCCCTTTTTTATGGATGATACCTATGGCTTTTGCTGTTGCATTCTCCCCAGCCTCATCACTATCAAACATGATATCTATCCGATCTGTGTAGCGAGAAATGAGATCTGCCTGTTCTTGTGTGAATGCTGTTCCCAGCGGTGCAATCGCAGAGGTTATGCCTGCCTGATGCATTGCAACTACATCGAAATTCCCCTCGACAAGCACCGCAGCGGTTCCCTCTTTTTTTAGCGAGTCTACCGACTCATAGAGTCCAAAGCAGTTATGACGCTTCGAATATGCTTTTGTCTCCGGCGAGTTAACGTACTTAGGCACATTCTCTCTACCCGACAGATCTCGACCGGAGAAGGCAATCGTCCGGCCTTGTCTATTCCTGACAGGGAATATCAGGCGGTCAAAAAATAACGGATAAGGATAATGATTTGAGGAAAAGAGACCAGAGATTCTAAGAATTTCATCTGAATATCCCTTGCCTTTAAGAAACGAATAAAGCCAATCAGTGTTTCGAGGGGCATATCCAAGCTGGAAACGTTCAATCATCTCATCACTGACTTTTCGCCTTTCAAGATACTCACGCCCTTTCTTCCCCTCGGCTGTATTGATAAGAATGTGATGGAATGCGCCTTGAAGCCTTGCATTGAGGTCGAGGATTATATCAGTCTCACTCTTTTCTTTCCTTGCACTCTCGCTATCCTTTTCAAGCTGGACTCCGGCTTTTGACGCAAGAAACTCAACTGCTTCAGAGAAATTCATATGCTCCATCTTTTCGATGAAGGTGAACATATCGCCGGATTCAGAACACGCAAAACAGTGATAGAATCCTTCCTTGTCATTTATCGTAAAGGAAGGTGTTTTTTCATTGCCACCGCCATGAAACGGACATTTCGCCCAATTACGGCCACCACGATTTATGACGGGGATATACCATTGGACTATCTCGCTCATTGTAAGACGTGCTTTGATTGAATTTATCGTGTTATCTGAATAAATAGGCAAGATTGAACTCCACTAACAATATAATAGCATTTCCATCAATCGTCTGTTCTCCAAATCGGTTTACCTTTCAGAACTATGTAGGCCTCATCTCCCTCTGAACAAAGTCGATCTATCTCAGAAGAAGAAACAACCTGTCCTTTGCCGATACCAGGACAGGATTTTGCTTCCTTTTCCCAGCTTTCCTTTGATTCGATAATATTCTTCCAGAATGGATAGGTAGTACATTGCGAGGGACGCGCTGAATAGATAGAACAGCCCTCTTCTGTCAAAAAAATACAATCAAAGTTAGTCTTTTCTCTGAGCGAGACCATCGAAAACGCACCGAAATCAATAAGCCGGCAATAGACTTTGATAAACGAAAGAGGATCGAGACCTGTTGCATTTGAGGCATTTATGATATCAGCTCGCGTAAGATATACATAGCCAGGTTCAGCAGAGCAGCAATATAGACAGCGCTGACATTCAAAGCGCAGGCCATCCTCATAGAAACATTTTTTCATTAAAAAAGCCTCCTTATCGGAGGCTATGCTGGAGAGAGAAGGATTCGGACCTTCGAAGGCTAAGCCAACAGATTTACAGTCTGCCCCCTTTGACCGCTCGGGAACCTCTCCATAAGAACACTGGTATTAAACCTGAAACTTAGATTTCTGTCAATCATATCAACGAAAATAATCGCTGGATTTTTCATCTAATTGACTTATTCTGTTTCAATACAAAGAAAAATATTTACGATTTTGCAAACTTTTCCTTTATCCTTTTCCTCACTGGTTCCGGAACCATAGGCGAAAAGTCCGCACCAAACTCTGCAAGTTCCTTAATCTGTGACGACCTGATAAGAAAATACTGAGGATCTGTTGGGATGAATATGACATCGACATTCGGATTAAGCATCTTATTTGTCATTGCAAGCTCAAACTCATACGAAAAATCATTCATCGCCCGTACACCACGAACGATTACATTGACATCATTTTCGGAAGCGAAGTCAACCGTCAGCCCCTGATAGATCCTCACCTCCATATTATTGATATCCGGGAGCGATTCAATAATCATCTGCTTCCTTTCCTCAGGAGAGAAAAGGTATTTCTTGGAAATATTATCAGCAACAACAACATAAAGCTCATCGAAGAGAGAAGCCGCACGTTCAATTATATTAATATGACCCATCGTAGGTGGATCGAACGAACCGGGAAGCATAGCTCTCTTCATACTTTAAGTCCTTCAACATAATCCTTCATGCTTTTATAGCGCTCAGGAGTCTCATACTGTATTCTACGGATGATATAATCCTTTCCCTCTTCGTTCTTTCCGACAATTCCGAAGCTGCCGGAGCCAAGATAGGATACAACCTCACCATCCTCCAGTCTTTCGCTTTCCTTTATGCGTCCAAGTACGCAATCAAAATGCGCATAACCACCTTCAGCTGTGGAAAGAGCTGAAGCAATGTTCTCTATCACAGTTCCGCAATACTGGCACATTACATGCGGTTCATTGATTTTCTTAGGATCTTCTACCGGCAAGGAGGAATGGTGCTTTTTAGGCTTTGAAATGCCTGCAACCTGATTGATTGTAGAGAAACCAGAGATACCTTCCCTCTTTTTTCTCTTCTGTCCCTTCTCAGAACTTTTTGATCGCCTTGCATTCTTTTTCATACCGCAATCATAGCAAAGATAAAGGAAACAAAAAAGCTCCACCGAAATGGAGCCTTGCTTTAAGCATTCTTCTTGACGATGAGTTCTGGTACCTTCGCAGCCTTTCCAACGCGTGAGCGCAGGTAGTAGAGCTTTGCTCTTCTAACACGGCCACGGCGAACAACTTCAATCTTCTCAATACGTGGAGAATGAAGAGGGAAAATCCTCTCAACGCCAACACCATAGCTGATCTTCCTGACGATGAATGTTCTTCTGATACCCGAGTTGTTCTTAGCGATTACGATGCCTTCGAATACCTGGATTCTTTCAGTTGAACCTTCAACGATCTTGAAGGAAACACGTACCGTGTCACCAATGCTGAAATTTTCCGCATTTTCTTTGATCTGCTTTGCTTCTATAGCTCTGATAATGTCCATCTTTGACAAGTCCCCTTATCACTATTATTCAGTATCTTCAAAAAAGTCTTTCGCTCATCGATGCTGAGAGGGGCATCAGAGAGCAGATCCGGCCGGTTTAGCATCGTTTTTTCCAGCCTTTTCTCACACCTCCATCTTTCAACATGGCGGTGATGACCGGATAATAATACCTCAGGCACGGTTTTCGTGCAATACCTCTCAGGCCGCGTGTACTGAGGGTATTCCAATAGCCCAGAAGAAAAACTCTCATCTTCAAGGCTTTCCTGTGCAATGACTCCGTCTATCAGCCGATAGAGCGCATCAATGATTACAACAGCTGCACTCTCTCCAGACGATAAAACGTAGTCCCCTATAGATATCTCATCGCTGACATAGCTATCGATTACTCTTTGATCGATTCCCTCGTAATGTCCGCATATAAAGACAAGCTCAGTCTCTTTCGAAAGCTCCTCAGCATAATGCTGGGTGAGAAGCTTTCCAGAAGGCGTCGGGAAGACGACTCTTTTACCTTTAGCGCCAATGCTTTCAAGTGCCTTTGATAGCGGTTGAACCATCATCACCATCCCAGCGCCGCCGCCATATGGGATATCATCAGCTTTGCGATGAACACCATCAGCAAAATCCCTGATATCCACAACTGAGAACGTTATTATTCCCTTCTCAACAGCTCTCTTCATAATCGAAGAGGTGAAGAATGGACAAACCATCTCAGGAAAGAGCGTCAGAACCGTTATCTTCACGATAAAAGCTCCGTGAGCTTGACCTCAATCGTGCCTTTCTCCAGATCAACCTTCCCAATATACACAGGAAGATATGGAACAAGGCGGATTCCATTTTCGGTACGAACATGGAGATACAGAGCTTGGGCACCATCGCTTGTCGCTTCGACTACTCCAAGAATCTTCCCATCATTGATAACAGAAAGACCGTGAAGATCGGCGACATAAATCTCGCCTTCCTCTTTCTTCGCAGCTTCCTCTCGTCTGACCATAATCGTAGATCCTGACAAAACTCTCGCTTTCTCCGGATCATCATAGAGGGAAAATCTCATCAGGAAGAGAGGGCCAGAGAACTTCGTGCTCTCAACGCTCACTTCTTTCTCGCTTCCATTACGCAGCCTGAGCACGCACTTCTTGAGATTGATAAGATGATCGTATTCTCCCGAAAGGGAATAGACCTTCAAATACCCTTCAAGCCCATGGCGTGAACCGACATTTGCCGTAGCGATTAGATCCTGCATCAGTCCAGTATCTCCAGAACGGCACGCTTGCCGCCCTTTACTGCACTGGCGCTCAAGATTGTCCTGATAGCCTTTGCTATGCGTCCTTGCTTGCCAATTACCTTGCCGATATCACTTTCTGCAACGCGAAGCTCAAGAATTGTAGACTTTTCGCCGTCGATTACGTTCACGCTGACCTCTTCCGGTTTATCAACAAGGCTCTTGACCAAAAACTCCACCAGTTCTTTCTCCATAAGAACCTCCAGACGTCAGTCTTGAGTTCTGCTCAGAGAAATGCCCTGTGAGTTGAGAATATCTTTTACAGTCGGCGATACAACTACGCCCTGCTTGATCCAGTACTTAACTTTCTCCACATCAAGCTCAATCTGATTTGTCTCTTCAATTGGGCGGTACTTACCGACTTCATCAATTGTCTTGGATGATGTCGCGATTCTGCTATCCTGTACGACAATTCTGTAGTAAGGTCTCTTCTTTGACCCTAGACGCTTAAGTCTCATTGCTGTTGCCATTTCTGCCTATACTCCTTATCTTCAGCCCTGCATGCCGAACATCTTCAGCATGTTAGACTGCATCTTCTTGTTATTCATGACTTTCTTCATCATGAGCTTTGTCTGTTCAAACCGTTTGAGAAGTCTGTTTACATCTGCAACAGATGTTCCAGATCCCTTTGCGATCCTCTTTCTTCTTGATGGCCCGATGATTCTATAGTTCTCTCTCTCAAAGCGCGTCATACTCTTGATTATCGCTTTCTGCCTATTAATCTCCGAGAGATCTATATCTTCTTCCCTGACCTTTCCGCTCATACCTGGAATCATATCGATAAGCTTATCGACAGAACCCATATTATCCATCTTCTCAAGCTGATTGAGATAGTCCTGCAGATCGAAGGTGTTCTTCTCCATCTTCTTCTGCAGCTTCTCTGCCTCTGCCTGATCATATTGCTGCTGCGCCTTCTCGACAAACGAAACAACATCGCCCATGCCGAGAATACGGGAGGCTATCCGCTCTGGATGGAAGACTTCAAGATCCTCCATCTTCTCCCCGGTTCCAATGAATTTAATCGGTTTTCCAACGACAGAGCGCAAAGAAAGGGCAGCGCCACCGCGAGTATCTGAATCAAACTTTGTGAGAATAACGCCGGAAATACCGACTTTCTCTTCAAATTCCTTTGCGATATCTACAGCACTCTGACCTGTCATCGCATCAGCGACAAAGAGTGTTTCATCAGGACGCGATACCTTTGCAACACGTGCAATCTCATCCATCAATTCCTGATCGAGATGCATGCGGCCTGAGGTATCTATAATAACTGTATTGATTAAATCATGGCGCGCTCTGGAAATTGCAGCTTCAGCAACCTTTACAGGATTTTTTTCTCCTGGGATGGTGAAGACAGGAACGCCAGCTTTCTCGCCAAGCACTTCCAGCTGTGTAATAGCAGCAGGTCGGACAAGGTCGGCCGCAACAAGCATAACCGAACGGCCATCCTTTTTCAGAAGATGCGCAAGCTTATGTGCTGCTGTTGTCTTACCAGAACCCTGAAGCCCCATGAGAAGGATAACGGATGTTGTATCCTTTCCTTTGAGATTGAGAGCGGTATTACCCTCACCGCCGAGAAGCGCGACCATCTTGTCATAGACAATCTTTGTAAACTGCTGTCCCGGATTTACGGAATTGAGAACTTTCTCACCAAGAGCCTCTTCAAGCGTAGAATTGACGAAACGACGTACAACACGCAAATTGACATCTGCGTCAAGGAGCGCCTCTTTGATTTCCTCAACAGCATCCCTTACATTCTTCTCAGAAATCTTTCCTTTGCCGGAAAGTGTTCTCATAATGCCAGTGAATTTATTTGTTATACCGTCAAACATAGTCCTTCCACACCTCAATCGAGGCAACGGCTAGACTTATACATCATTACGTGTCAACTTGTCAACATTCGGGAACAACTACTTTTGAGTGCCGTCATCATTGAACGTCACGACCTTTTCATTTTCATCCATGATAACTGGCTGTCCTTTGATATTTCCAAGTTTATAAGTGACTGTCGTAGAGACGCCCCATTCTATCTGAGTGACGCCGAGAAGCGTCCTTGATCCCGTTACCGTGTGCTGATTATGGGTGATGATGATAAACTGGCTATCCTTTGCAAAATCCTGAAGCACATCGATAAAATAACCGATATTCCTATCATCAAGCGGTGCGTCAAGCTCATCGAGGATACAGAACGGAGATGGCTTTACCTGATACGTCGCAAATAACAGCGCAACAGCAGTCATTGCCCGCTCTCCGCCTGAAAGAAGATCAAGGCTCTGCGGCTTCTTTCCAGGTGGCTGAGCAATTATATCAATTCCCGATTCAAGTACATTCTCTGGATCTTCCAGTGTGATTTCTGCCCGGCCTCCGCCGAAGAGTCTCCTGAACATCGCCTGGAAATTCGCGCTTATCTCCTTATATGTCTTTGTAAAGAGCTTCTCAGACCTTGACCTTATTTCCTTATAGACTTCCTCAAGGTCGTTCTTTGCCTTCATCAGATCATCTAAATGTTTCGAGTAGAATTTGAACTGAGCTTCGTTCTCCTCATACTCCTGTTCTGCCATCCAGTTGATATTCCCTAAGCTGTCGAGCTCTCGCTGAGCTTCCTTTATCTCGTTTTGGATAATGCTGCTATCTGGAATAGCCTTGTCCTCATATTCCTTTATATACTCTCCCAGACTTCTCGTATATTTATTGAAGAAGCTTGTCATGACATTATCTGTAAAGGAATCACTGGACTCAATCTGTCCGCGAAGCATTGCGATATTCCTATCGGTCTCGGTGTACTGCATGGAAAGCTTTGTGCGCTCCTCTCTCATGCGCATAAGCTCCGCGCCTCGCTCTCCTTTATGGCTTCCAGCATTCTTGGCCTCTTCTTTCTTCTGGGTCAGCTCTTCCGAAAGGAGCAGCCTTGCTTCCTCCTCCGCTCTGATATCATCCTGAATGGACTCCATACGTCTTCGGTAGCTCTCCGCTTGATAGATGCATTCATCAAAATTGCTTGCCATATCTTCAATGCTACGACGTCTGGCGTCGATAACAGCCTGTGCAGAATCGAGAGAAGCCTTGAGTTCAATATAGCTTGCATTAGCTGTATCAATTGTTTCTCTCAGCCTCTCTATATCCTCCCTCAGCCTCTTTATCTCCTCTCGTCCAGAGACAATGAGATAACGATTCTTTATCATTTCGGCTCTTATTTCGTTTTCCTTGCTCTCTATCTCTCGCTTCTTTCCAATAAGCCCTTCTGGGGAGAGAAGCGTATCTACTACAGGTGGAATCGAAAGAGAGAACTCTTCAAATAATGATATGAGTTGAGAGAGAGCTTCATCCACCATCCTGAAATCCATGAGTATTACTTCCCTTGAGATAGGAACGCCATCTTTAAGGTCGGTGAAAAATGAAATACGTTCATCAATCAGCGCTTTTGCTTCCTCTCCTTTTTTTCTGAATGATGTTCTTGCTTTATCTGTCCTATCCTTTGAATACTCTGCTCCTGTTTTCTCATCAACTTCCGCAATAAGGCTCTCTATTACCTCTTTAAGCTCTACAGAAAGCTGCAAGAGTTGATTATCGAGTTCTGTATTGCGCTCTTCCATGCTCGCTACATCATTTTCGAGCGCTTCAACCTTGCTATTTGATTCATTGAGCATCCCACGAAGCCGCTCGAGATGCCTCTCACTCTCCTCTGTTTGATCTTTCTTATCAGAGAGCGCTTCAATGTACTCCTCCAATGAAGCTTTTTCACGTTCAAGATTCTCCCTTAGCGAAACCGACCGCGCCTCCTGATCCTTTACACGCATGCCTGCTTCAGTAAGGCTATCATTGAGCATTGAGATAGCACTGTTGGAATTGTTGAGCCGGCCTTCCATCGTATTGATCTCAAGCTGTAAATCATGGAATCGTTCATCCTCGATACGCATCTCTTCCTGGAACTCTGCAATCTTCTGATCAAGCTCTTCCCCACCCTTCTTATAGCTCTCGAGAAGCGCGCTTCCCTCTGCTATGAGCTTGAGTCTCTCGTCGTTTGCACTCTGATAGGATCTGAGCTGGCTTATATGGAATTGAATATCGAGTTCCATAATATGCGAAGAAAGGCTCTTTGCACGCTTTGCCTTCTCAGCTTGAGTGCGCATACGATTGCAATTGCGCTCTGCATCCTTTGCATTTATCGAGACAACATTGATATTCTCTTCTGTCCTTGCGATCTTATTTGCCGCATCATTGCACTGCGATTTGAATCTAGATATCCCTGCGGCCTCTTCAAAGACATACCTTCTCTTTTCCGGTTCTTTGCTGAGTATTTGATCGATCTTCCCTTGTTCGAGTATGGAGTATGCGCTCTTTCCAACACCTGTATCGAAAAAAAGCTCCTGTATATTCCTTAAAAGACACCTATTCTTATTCAGATAGTATTCACTATCCCCAGAGCGGAAAACACGCCTCTTGATCTCGATCTCCTCGACATCGGTCGGAAGCTTATGCTCGCTATTGTCGATTACAAGCGTCACCTCAGCGAAGTTCATCGGCTTACGCGTATCCGTACCGTTGAATATGACGTCCTCTTTCTTTCCTGCCCTGATTGTCTTCATGCTCTGCTCGCCAAGTACCCACTTGACTGCATCTACGATATTTGACTTACCACATCCATTTGGTCCGAGAAGAGATGTGATTCCATCGGAAAAATCGATGTGCGTCTTGTCAGCAAAGCTCTTGAAGCCATAAAGATCCAGGGATTTTAAGAACAACGCCAACTCCTTGAAAGAAAATCTCAGGGATTATAGCATCAAAGTGATTTATGGAAAATACTCTCTTCCCTTTTGAAGATTCTGTTTGCATTGTCTGCGGTGCAGATGAAGCCGGACGCGGGCCGCTTGCTGGCCCTGTCGTAGCCGCAGCAGTAGTGCTTCCTGACGGTTTTCCTATAGAAATTCTGGACGATAGCAAAAAACTCAGCGAGAAAAAACGATTAGAGGCAGAAAAGATTATCAAGGAGAAGGCAATCTGGGCGGTCTACCGAATAGAGCCAGATGTGATAGATAAAATCAATATTCTGCAATCTTCGCTTCTTGCAATGAAGCTTTCATATGAGATTGTATGCGAAAGGACAAAAGTCGATCTTCTTCTCGTTGATGGGAATAAAATACCGGATGTAAACGTCCCTTGCGAGGCAATTGTGAAAGGAGACTCGAAAATACCAGAGATAATGGCCGCCTCGATACTTGCAAAGTGCGAGCGTGACAGGATTATGGAGGAATATGGGAGGATATATCCCCAGTATGGCTATCAAAAGCACAAAGGCTATCCCACGAAAGAGCATATAGAGGCGATTGAAAAATATGGCCCATCCCCAATACAGCGGATGAGCTTTATGAAGAAGAATAGCAAAGAAGACAAGGATAGAACGCTTTTCTAGTCCGCTTCACGTTTTCCGCGCGGAGCCTGAGGCGCTCTTCTTGTGCCATGCTGCTTGATATAGTCAAGTGATTTCTGAAATTCCTTTATGAACTCTCCAAGGTCTTCCTGATAAACAATTATGGACTGTCTGAGATACCTTCCCTCGATATCCGTAGGTCTTGATTCCACGATATTGAGAAAGAGATCTCCATATATATTTTCCTTTACATTGAAGAAATACGTTCTATCATTTCTGGTAAGCTTACTTGCAAAAACCTCTCCGCGCTCGCCCATGTTGCCCTCCGCCGTTCGATGATACCATAAAGAGAATACAATATTCAAATATCTATTTTGATATGTAACTTCAAGAAAAATCCATGGAAACAGCTAGAACAATCCATTGTGATTTTTGCCATTAGTAGTTATCTACGTAATGGGTGTTTCTTTTTTTGTGACACCAAGGCATCAATTTCGTAAACGAAAAGGCAGTTATTGCCATACGAGGAGTATATATGAAGAGACTATGGATAGCTCTTGTGCTTTTTCTCTCTCTTTCCACGCTCGGCGCTGATAGCCCTCGTACCGTAACGCTTGCTGAAGCGATTGCGGCCGCAGAGGAGAACAGCATCAGCTTAGAAAGCGCGAGGATAACACTTGAGGGTGCGATTCGAAGGCAGAATGCTGTCATGACAACATTCATGCCCTCCCTTTCACTCAATGCGGGGCTCTCTACAGGTGCTGCATT
>CAZURL010000002.1:0-10107 GCA_964623005.1 uncultured Spirochaetaceae bacterium | reverse complement strand
CAACTTTCTCCGGATTGACTGTTTCTGCTGGGGCATCAGCATCATTTAGCTTCACTGGCGATATGATCACCGATGGTGATTCAAGGAAGCTGCAAAAAGAGAGCGCACAGCTTTCGTACGATGGTCAATGGTCATCAATCAAGGAGGCAGTTACTACTGCGTATATAAATATTGCTGCGCAGGATTCAGCAATTGAGAGTGCTTCACTTTCCCTTGATGATACGAGATTGCAATATGAATCTGCCAAAGAGATGTATGAAAACGGGCTATGCGATGAACTTACGCTCAGGCAGTCTGAGCTTGCGCTAAGAAATGCGGAGCTTAGCCTTAAGACGCTTGAAGATTCAAAAACGATCATGATGTCGGCGTTCAGAAATCTCACGGGCATTGAGGGTGAGTTCGAAGTCGCTTCTTTCGAGGGAGGTCAAGTTCTCTCGCTCCCTTCTCCCGAGGATTTATTCAACCTTTACAGTGAAACCACAGTTGATGTGAGAAGCGCAAGAAACGTACTCGCACAGAGCGAACTAGCAGTAACCACGGCAAAGCTCAGCGCATATATGCCAGTAATTACAGCAGGAATCAATTACAATTATGGTGGAAGCGGATATGCTTATGTGAATGAAGCATTCCAAGAGTATTCAAATTCAACACATGCGCTTACAGGTTCTGTATCTGTCTCAATCCCAATAAGTTCTATGCTTCCGGGATCAGCGACCTCTGAAGCTATAAAGGATGCAGAGGATAATGTAAGACTTTCTTCACTTTCGCTTCAGGATACAAAGGATAATCTCCTTGAGACGATCAGACAGGACGTTATCTCGATCGAGCAGTATCAGGCGACAATCGATATGTACAAGGCATCTGTAGAAACAGCAAGAAGAACCTACGAACTTGCTCAGGATTCCTTCAACAATGGTCTTATGACAGCTGATGAACTTGCTGCATCACGTACATCGCTGCTTTCCACAGAACTTTCACTTTTGAGCACGGAACTTAGCCATCTACAGTCTTGTTATGACCTTTCCTACGTGCTTAACATCGACATTTCCGTCCTTTTGGACAACTACGCTTCAATTGAGGAGACAATCTAATGAGCGACAACAATAACAAAGAGAAGGATCTTACCGAGCAAGTAGAGGACTCGAAGATCTCTTTTGAGAATCTATCAAAGAAAGCACCATCATCAAAATTTGACAAGATCGTTACATTGATTCTTCTTGTAATCTGTATTGCACTGGCGCTTTTCGTAATCTTCGGCACTGTCTCGGGAAGAGAGGTTGCAGCTGTTGAGCAAACTACTGTAACAGCTATTAATGTACAGACAGAGACCGCTTCACCAGGCCTTTTCCAGAGCTATACAAGACTTAATGGAGAGATTGGAAGCGATGCATCAGATATCGCTATCACGCCAGATACATCAGGAACAATCACATCAATTCTCGTTAAGAGAGGCGATATTGTCACGGAAGGTCAGATAATTGCATATATCGATCCTTCGAAGCCTGGTCTCAGCTATAAGGAAAGCCCTGTAACTAGCCCGATCAGCGGTATGATTACATCGATTCCTGTATCAGTCGGTGAGACTGTTTCTTCTTCATCTTCGATTGCAACTATCAGCGGAGACAAGACGCTATACATCGAAGCATCCCTCCCAGAGCGCTATCTTGGAACAGTTGAGCTGGGAATGACAGCAAACTTTACAAGCGTTGCATATTCCGGGGAATCATTCACAGGCGTTCTGACATATATCTCACCTAATGTAAGCACATCGACAAGAACATCTGACGTCGAGATTGCGATCACTTCTGGCTCTGACAGGCTCAGAGAAGGTATGTATGTAACGATCGATCTTGTAACGGAAGAACAGGAAAACGTAATAACAGTTCCATCAAGTTCGATCACAGAAATTCTTGATCAGGATTATGTTTACGTCGTTGAAGATGGAAAAGCTTCTCTTAGGGGCATTACGACAGGCAGCAGCAACGAAACTCGTACCATTGTCACATCTGGTCTTTACGATGGCGACATCGTCATAACGGCAGGAACAGTAGCAGACGGAAGCACTGTCAACGTGCTTGAATAAGGAGGCGCTTTAAATGACGATTTCCGAACTATCAGTCAGGCGACCTGTACTGATGACGATGATTTATATTCTTATCATCGTCATAGCACTCGTATTCCTGCCTCAGATGGAAATAGCGCTCTATCCTAATATCGATCTACCTGTCATAACGGTCTATGTCGACTGTAATGATGCAGGGCCGGAAGAGATAGAGCAGCAGGTTGCAAAGGAACTTGAGGACTATTTCAGCTCGCTTGAGAACCTCAGTGACATTACGACAATATCGAGTGATGGAACGTGTATGGCAATTCTCGAGTTCAACTATGGAACAGACCTCGATGATGCAGAAAGAGATCTCAACTCGCTTATAACGATTGTCACGCAGCTTCTTCCCTCTTGGACTGAGACGCCTCAGTACTTCCGCCTTGATTCAATGGGGTCTAGTACAGCTGTAAGACTTTCTGTCACAAGCGAAACAATGGATCTTGATGATCTGAAGATGCTTGCAGAAAGCACTATATCGCCTCTCATCGAAAGAATTCCCGGCGTTGGTCAGGTATCGGTACGCGGTGGTAGCGATGTTGAGTATCATATTGACATCGATCCGAATAGGCTTGAAGCATATGGCCTCACACTTAGCACAATCGTTTCTGCAATTGCGGCAGATAACACTCAGGCAACAGGCGGACAAATCACTGAAAGCGGCATGAATATACAGGTTGCTGCAGACGAACGCTATGTTACAGAAAGTGATATCGGCAATACTGTCATAACAACTGTTGATAACGTTCCTATCAGAGTCAATGATGTTGCGACAGTCAGACGTGACCATGACACAAGCAGCAGATCTGAATCCTACCTTGATGGACAGAGAATTGTTACGATCGATGTCACGAATGACAGTGACAGCAATGTAACAACTGTAGCAAAGGATGTTATCGCGCAGCTTGATGAAATCAACAGCCAGTTACCTAATAGTGTTAAGATTTCACTCATGCGTGACCAGACAGAGATGATTACAAGTACGATGTCCGAGGCATTCAACTCTCTATTCCAGGGACTTTTGCTTGCAGCGCTCATCATCTGGATCTTCCTGCGTGGAATCAAGACAACAATCATCATCTCTCTTTCAATGCCTATCTGTGTATTGATAACAATGATGATCATGGCTATCTTCGACATAACGATTAACTCGATGAGTATGTCCGGTCTTATCCTTGGTATCGGAATGATAGTCGATGCATCAATCGTTATTCTTGAAAATATTTATTCTTATAGACTTCTTGGTGAGAAAAGTGCTGTTGCGGCTATTCTTGGAAGTAAGAACATGTTCAATGCAATCATGGCTTCCACGCTTACTACAATCTGCGTTTTCCTTCCGTTCATTATCTACAAGAATGATTTGGAATTTCTTGGAATCATGTTCCAGGATATCGTTATCACTGTCTGTATTTCCCTCGCCTGCTCGCTCTTTGTTGCAGTAACACTTGTTCCAGCTCTCTGTGGATCGATTCTCAGAATCAACACAAGAACGCAGAAGCCGCTCAAGCTTGGCTGGATGAAGAAGATCGATGATGTAATGGCAGAGGGCGAAGCTGCTCTCAAGAGAGGATATGTAAGGGTTCTTGCGTACTTCATGAGACATCGTCTCCTGTTGATTGTACTTTTGATTCTGCTCTTCGCATTCTCGCTCAAGATGTTCCCGAAGCTTGGATTCGACCTTATTCCACAGCAGACAACGGACGATGAGGTGACAATCTCGCTTACGCTTGAAGAAGGTACATCAATAGATACGACAAGAAGCTACGCTATGGATATGTATCAGAACATTATTTCAGTTCTTCCGGAAGGTAGCTTTGATTCCATCACAATAAGCGTTGGAACTGGTAGGCTCACCACGAGTGAGAATACTGCTGAGATCGATATCGATCTTCCTGATATCACGGATCAGACATACAGCGCCACAGAGATTCAGAACATGATAAGGCCGTTCCTCGATGCAGACCCGAATGCAATCTGGATTATTGAGACATCCTCCGCTGGCGGTGCAAGTGCGCTCGATGTTGAAATCCATAGCGATAACAGCGAAAGCGCTATCTTTGTCGCAGATCAGATTGAGGCAATAATGCGTGAGCATGTTCCTGGAATCTCCAGTATCGACAACGATGCGGACAATGGTGCGCCTAAAGTCAATGTCAACATAGACAAGGATCTTGCGGCTGATCATGGAATCACTATCTCGACAATCACAGGGGTTCTCCAGACTGCAATTTCTGGCACACAGGCTTCTGAGATCACGACGTTCGATTCAACAGTGACTTATGATGTGATTGTAGAGATCGATCCAAATGCAATTGCAACAGTTGATCAACTTGGACAGCTTCTCATCCCGTCTACAGACGGTATGGTACGCCTTGATACAATCGCAACTTTCGAATCGACAACAGCACCTGTATCCATCACAAGAGAGAACAGAGTCCGCGTTAACCATGTTACCGCTGATCTTCTCGAAGGCTACTCATCATCTGATGCCCAGAATGCTCTTGATGCTGCGCTTGATCAGTATCTTATCCTTCCTGATGATGTTGAAATCGTTCAGGCTGGACAGATGGCTGACTTCTCAAGTTATATGGGCACACTCATAATGATCGTAGTCCTTGCACTCTTCTTGGTATATGCGGTTATGGCTGCGCAGTTCGAATCGCTTATCGATCCGTTCATTATCTTCGCAACTATCCCGCTTCTGATGATCGGTGTTATTGCAATACATCTTGCGTATGGGCAGTCTTTCTCACTCATGTCTATCTTCGGTATAGTCGCTCTTATCGGTGTTGTCGTTAACAACGGTATTGTTCTTGTTGACTGTATCAATAGACTTGTCAAACAGAAAGTCCCTGTACGTCAGGCTTGTCTCCAGGCTGCATATGGACGTCTTAGACCTATCCTTATGACAACGCTGACAACAATCCTCGGCCTCATTCCTATGGCATTCTTCCCAGGCGAAGGTGCTGAGATGCTTCAGCCGATTGCGCTTACGTTCACAGGCGGTATCATCACAGGTGCATTCCTTACGCTTCTGCTCTCCCCTGTTCTCTATTCGGTACTTAACGAGAGAAAAGAGAAGAAGTACGACGATCCAGAGTCCCTTACGAACCAGCTGAGGGAATACGATGGAAGAAGGCTTGCTAAATTAGACGATTTCGTCGGTTAATCCTACTGAGGGCTGACTATTCAGCCCTCTCTTTTTTACGTAAAGCTATTGACACTGAATCCCCTTTAGCGTAAAGTCTGTTTCGTTGTCATGCGACTGTTGTATAATGGCTATTACCTCAGCCTTCCAAGCTGAAGATGCGGGTTCGATTCCCGTCGGTCGCTTTTGAAGCCTCTCATTCGAGAGGTTTTTCTATTTCCATTCTGGGGCTATTTTCTTATACTCTTCGCCATGGATATTCTTTTTGAGCGCTATGCAGATCTAATCGTAAGAGACGCGCTAAAACTGAAAAAAGGTGATGTTCTTTCAATCAACACAGAGGAAGCAAACTCTGAGCTTGCACATGCGGTTGCAAGAATTGCCAGAAAGATAACAGGGAACGGAAGCTTTATTCAGATCATCGAAAACGGGAAAGTAACGGATACAGAGGAAGTGGAGAGCGATTTTCCTATCAATCTAAAGCCAACTGCGCTTCTATATCTCCCTGTTTACAGAGCATTTGAAGAGGCTGAGGCTGGAAAGATATTCGGCGCACCTGAAATACAACGCTATAGACACCTTTCTGACCCGCTGGATAATCCTCTTCCTTCTATTCCGTTTGTAACAGCGCCCGTTCCTTCAAATGATTGGGGACACGCAATTGACGAAGAATGGAACGTTAGGGAGTCTGCATCGCTTTTATCAGAATTGCTGTCCCTTGCAGATGACAATTATCTCTCCATAAACAGCGAGAACGAGGATGTGCTTCTTTATGAAAAAGAGAAACTTAACTCAATGAAGCTGGAAAAATGCCGCATTGTTGATGAAAACGGCACGGACCTGGAATTCTCTTTTCTTTCTGGATCAGAGTTTTCAACAACGCTCACAGTGCTTTCATCAGGGCGTCGCTTCAAGCCTACAGTCTTCTCCGCTGATATCTTCCGAGCCATCGACCAGAAGAGCGCTGAAGGATATTTTACGATTACGCATCCGATAATGGTCTTTGGGAAAATCATAAATAATCTCTCTTGCCGCGTAGAGCATGGCCGTATCGTAGATTTCACAACCGATGAAGAATCCGGAAGGATATTCTCGCTCTTTCTCTCACAAGAGGAGAATGCAGGTCGCATCTCTGATTTAACGCTTGCAGAAGAAGGTACAACAGCCTCTAATATAGAAATATTCGGTCTTCCTGAATGGGATAGGATGCGATCCGTCTCCATTACAATCGGAGGACCAAGACCTGAAAGCCTTGCAACTGACGATGCAAAACGAAATGCAAATGATTCACTCTTAACGCTCACACTTCCTATAGGAACAGATGCAACAACGATAATAGCCTCCGATGAAAATGGCATAGATTATGTGATAATGGAAGATGGGTTCTTGAGGGAAGATTAGCAGTTAATTTTCCCTAGAAAGCATATACCTTTGATCGTATGGTGTAAATCAACAGCATCGAAGCGCGAAATCAGAGGCGAAATCTTAGAGGAAAATCCTCCTGTTGCAATAACATAAAGTCTTTCTCCGATTTCCTTCTCTGTATGAGAAATCAGAGAATCTACAAGGCCCGCATAGCCAAGCATGATTCCACCATTGATAGCTTCCTCCGTGTTACTGCCCATCGCTTTATCAACAGCTCTGAGTTCTATCTGAGGAAGTTTTGAGGTATTTGAAAAGAGCGCTTTCACTGCGGTTTTGATTCCAGGGGCAATCGCACAGCCGACAACAGCGCCGTCCTTGTCTACTGTGGATAACGTGAGCGCTGTGCCGAAATCAACAACCATTACCGGCATATCGTGCTTGATATAATGTCCATAAGCAAGATTCGCAAGGATATCAGACCCCATCTCTTCCGAAATGGAATCCCTGATAAGGCCGGTCTTAAGCTCACGGGAGACAATTATAGGTTCCATGCCGAAGATTCGCTTCATGGCATCTCTTACCGGTTCTGTCAGAAGAGGAACAACAGAAGAGATCACAACAGAGGAGACGGATGCTATATCACAGTCTTTCAAGAGCGTAGCCGAGAGAGCATAGAATTCGTCGCTTGTCTTGTTCAAATCAGAATAAATACGAAAAACAGCTTTAACATCATAGCCATCGACGATGGCTATGACGATATTTGTATTCCCGATATCAACAGCTACGAGCATTAAAGCAATACTACCTGCTTTGTATTCTTATATGCCTTTGACCGCAATGCGTTGATATTCTCATCATTTATGTAATCCTCAAATGACATGAGCTTATCAATAAGGCCATCTGGCGTAAATTCAATAATCCTATTGGCAATTGAATCAACGAACTGATGGTCGTGCGAGTTAAAGAGCACAACACCCTTGAAATCGATGATCCCATTGTTGAGCGCCTGTATTGCTTCAAGATCAAGATGAGACGTCGGCTCATCGAAAATCATGCAGTTAGCACCTTCGAGCATCATCTTCGCAAGCACAACCCTCACTCTTTCTCCTCCGGAGAGTACATTGCAGGGTTTGAGCGCTTCATCACCTGTGAAGAGCATTCTTCCAAGGAATGAGCGGACATATGTATCATCATCTTCTGTCGAGAACTGCTGGAGATAATCTGCAATCGATTCATCTTCCTTGAACATATTCGTATTGTCCTTCGGAAAATATGAAAGCGAAGTTGTTACCCCCCAAGTATATGTACCTTCATCTGGCTCCATCTCACCGGCAACAATCTGGAACAGTACCGTCTTTGCATAATGGTTTGGGCCGACAAATGCGACTTTATCGCCAGGATTGATCGTAAGAGAGAGGTTATCGAGAACCTTTACCCCTTCGATTGTCTTCGATAGATTCTTGATTTCAAGCACATTCTTCCCCAAATCCCGGTTCGGCTTGAAGGCCACATACGGGAATCTTCTCGATGATGGCTTGATATCATCAATTGTCAGCTTTTCAATAAGCTTCTTTCTGCTTGTTGCCTGCTTTGCCTTTGCAACATTGGAAGAGAAGCGCTGTATGAACTCCTTAAGCTCAGCAATCTTTTCTTCCCTTCTCTTCTTCTCATCCTTCAACTGTTTTGCAGCAAGCTGAGAAGACATATACCAGAAGTCATAGTTACCGACATAAAGCTGTATCTTTCCGTAGTCGATATCACAGATATGCGTGCAGACAGTATTAAGAAAGTGTCTGTCATGGCTGACAACGATAACTGTATTATTGAAATCCTCAAGATAGTCCTCAAGCCAATGGATGGACTCGAGATCGAGATGGTTTGTAGGCTCATCAAGCAGAAGGATATCAGGGTTAGCAAAAAGCGCCTGAGCGAGCAATACGCGGACTTTCAGGTTATCTTCTATCTCTGCCATCTTCTTCTCATGAAGATCCTGAGGAATGCCAAGTCCATCAAGCATTTGACCGGCACTTGCTTCAGCCTCCCAACCGCCAAGTTCAGCAAACTCTCCCTCGAGTTCAGCAGCCTTTATCCCATCCTCTTCAGAGAAATCTTCTTTTGAATAAATTGCATCACGTTCCTGCATCACTTCGTACAGTCTCTTGTGTCCCATGATGACTGTATCGATTACACGATAATCATTGAATGCAAAGTGATCCTGCCTGAGCACAGTCATCCTTTCACCCGGAGTTACGATAATCTCGCCTGTATCCGGCTCAATCTCACCTGAAAGTATTTTCAGGAATGTAGACTTACCTGCGCCGTTTGCACCGATTATTCCATAGCAATTGCCTGGCGTGAATTTAATGTTCACGTCCTTGAAAAGAACCTGGGTTCCATAAGAAAGCGAAATATTTGAGGCTGTAATCATTCTTTTCCCTAATTTTTTAATTTAGATGGATTAATCCACCAATCATCACAAGCGACCAAACTGCACTCTACATGAGAATCAACAGAGAGTCAATCAAGTAGTTCTGCCAGAGACAGCACATCCTGCATGAGCTTTCTCAGATTCACATCAAGCGTTTTTCCATCAACGATAATAACAGGATCGATGCACATAGCAATCGGATCATACTCATTAAGCGTAACATCCTCAGATGCAACGAAGGCAAATGCAATAAAGTCGAGGATATCGAGCATATTGCGTGATGATAATAATGAAATACACTCCTCATAACTCATTGAAGAGACATTTTCACCGAGGATATATGAAAGCATAAACGGCGTTAGCTCAGAGAGAAGCATTTCATACACAATCGCTCTCACTTCTTCTTTTGTGTATGGTGTAAATGAAAGATAATCCTCATATGTACCATAATCAAAATAAAGCTGAAGCTCTACCTTACCCTCTCCTGCAAGCGTGTTATCTGAATCAACGATAATCGTAATAAGCGATCCATCATCCCAGACAGCGCTAAGCTCAGTGCTTCCATCAATCTTTCCAATATTCGAAGGGCCGCCCATGCTATAAAGCATGGAAAGATTGTCATAGGTTATCGTAATGGAAGCTTTTCCCTCGCCATAATCAGGCATTGTCGGAGCAATGGAGAAACTACCACGAGCATTTGAGACAGATAAATTATCAAAAGAGACCAAGAGCATTGCTGCATTGAAGATATTCTTTGCTTTTGTGATAAGAGAACCGGAAATAAGCTCATCGAGAGAGATGCCGGAAGTCTCAACTGCGAATGGAAGTGCTACATATGCTAAAGACAATCTGTCCATATACTCAGTATCATATGTCTTTGCTTCTCCATAGCCATCATAGACAGCAATCGGCATCAGTGTGGAGATAGATACAAAAGGTTCTGCAACTGAGAATGCGGAGAAGGACAATACCGAAACAAGAAATATTGAAAGTATTTTCTTCATAGGCAAAAGCAAAGCACAAGCGATAAATACTTGTTGCAAATTTTGGAATAAATAAAGC
>CAZURL010000001.1:0-39234 GCA_964623005.1 uncultured Spirochaetaceae bacterium | reverse complement strand
ACAATGAGGAAGCCACGAAGGAAGTCCTAAGCGATGATGGCTGGCTCAATACAGGCGATGTTGGCTATCAGGATGCAGATGGATACCTGTATCTCACAGGACGCGCTAAGAATGTTATCGTCACTGAAGGCGGAAAGAATGTCTTTCCTGAAGAGATCGAGGATGAGTTCCAGCTTTTTTCTGAGTTTTCGCAGGTGTGTGTTATCGGATATGTCAAGGATAAGGATAGGCGCGTTGAAGGTATTCAGTTTATCGGAGTTCCTTCCGAAAGCCTCATGAAAGAGGTCTCCGGAGACAAGGAGAAGGCGGAAAAGAAGATCAATGAAATCGTTGAAACGGTCAATAGGTCGCTTCAGCAGTATAAGAGAATCGATAAAGTCACAGTCACTTATGACCCTCTGCCTATGACAAGCACAAAGAAAATAAAGAAAAACGAAGTTATAAAGATATTTGGAGGAAGCGATGACAGTAACGAGTAAGGAGAGGGCGACGCTTCGCTCTATTGCGTCCTCGCTTTCACCGATTGTCTATGTAGGGAAAAGCGGTCTGACGGAGAATGTTGTCAGCGCGCTTGATCAAGCGCTGGAGGCTCATGAGCTTGTAAAGATCCGCTTTCAATCATCAAAGGAAGAGGCAAAGGATATTGCATCCAAGCTCTCTGAGCATACTGCCTCGCTTCTTGTTGCGGTAACGGGTTTCACGGCTGTTTTCTATCGTGAAAGCTCTGATAAAGAAAAACGGCATCACTTTATATAAGCTTTCTTCCTTTTCTATATTCCCTCGGACTCATTCCAACATGATTTGAAAATGCAGTAGAGAATAGGGATGGGGATGTGTAGCCAACTGTTTCTGCAATCTCTATGATTGGTTTTGGAGTATTTGCAAGAAGCAGTTTTGCATGTTCCATTCTCATCGCTTTTATTTTCTCTCCGGGGGATTGTCCATATATTCCCCTGCAAAGCCTTGTAAGCTGGGAACGTGAATAGTTCATCTCACTGCATAACCTCTCGACATTCCATTCCTGATTGAGAGATCCTGATACAGTATTCCATAGCTGTTCAAATTGGGATTTAACATGACCTGCAGCTGCACTCTCTGATGATCTGAGTGTTCGCCTTAGTGTCAATAGTATAAGATACTCGCATAGTTCTATCGATGCGGTGCTATCACTTGTTGTATGCAGGTCTTCCCTTATGATGCGAAGAGTAAGTTCCCTATAAAGCTTTGTTTCCGATGTCTTTAGTATTTTCCAGTCAAAATTCTCTGTAGGGAGTAACGAGGATGACGCAAAGAACGATAACCATACATGTTCCCATGGCTCAGAGCCTATGGTCTCTTCTCGATGCCATTGACCTTTTGGAGAGGAGATAAAGATACTCCCTTCATCAAGGATTGCCTCTTCGCCATCTTCCATCTTGAAGTGGCCTTTCCCTGCAAATGATATGATTATCGTTGAAAATCCTTTCATCGCTGGGCGTTCAACCCAGAACCCAGGCCTATAAAGACCATAGCCTCCCTCTCGGAAGAGCGTGCTGGAAAACGGAAAGAGATCGCTTACCCGTTTTGAGAAATACCATTGATCAGCATCTCCTGCTGTATGAACAATTTCCCTTCGGTCTTTCATCCAAAACATTACCTAGATATGTGAATATGATACAAATCCTAAAGTTTAAAGGCCAAAAACACAAGCTTTCAGCAATTTACTATGCTACATTTTAAGAGCTTTGGGAGGAAACATGGAAAATTATCCTTATGATCCATGGCAGAAGTGCAAGACGATAAGCGGACTTGCAGCGGATCTTGTAATTTCTGCATTACAGAAAGAGATCAGGCGTGGCCATGAAGAGAATGCAGCCGTGCTTGCTTATGAGATGATGATTACAAGCGAGGATATGGAGGACTACCTTTGGTTCCGCCTACGCACAATAAGCGTAGAGGATGTGGGGTTTGCCAATGAACTTGCACCGATTCTTATCGGGGAGCTCGATCAAATGAGGCGTGTTACAAAGCAGCCTGGTGATAGAGGGCTTCTTGCAATCCATGCAGTACGTTATCTCTGTAAGAGCAAGAAAGATAGATCCAGCGACGAAATGTATAATTGGATCATGAAAGAGTATAAGAAAGGGACTTTGAGGCCACAGATTCCTGATTATGCTATCGACAAACATACCCTCCAAGGACAGCTTGAGGGCAGAAATGAGAATGACTTCTATGCTGAAGGCTCTAAGGTTTATCCCGAATGGGATGGTCGCGACAAGACCTACCGGGAAAGGATATTGAAGATACTTGAATCAGAAAAGAAGGAAGATTGAATATGAAAAGGATTCTTACCCTCTCTTTTATGCTTCTTGCTGCAACCTTGCTCTTTGCTAGAGGTGGCAGTGAAAGCTCGGTCTCGGATCAGAGGATTGTCACAACTGTCTGTAGAGCATCTTATGCCACCGAAGTATGGTACAACGAGATGAATAAAGCCTTCGAGGAAGAAACTGGCATCCATGTTGTTGTGCAGCCAACACCGGGAAATGATGCAGATCATGATGCAAAGATCAATATCGACCTGACAGCAGGCAGTAAAATCGATGTTATTCCTTCTCTCGGACCAAAGTATTATCAGACAAGAGTTGAAGCAGGTTTCTTTATGCCTCTTCGAGATCTTGTTGAGGCTAAAGGTATCGATGCGGAAAAGCAATATGGCGTTAATCTTCCAATCGAGGACGATGGCGATTATTACTCTTTGCCTTTCAAGGTTGAGGCATATTGCGTCTTCTACAATAAAGATCTTTTTGATCGCGCTGGTATTCCTTATCCAGATGGCGCATGGACATGGGAGGATTATAAAAATACAGCTATCGCGCTTACAGACAGCAGTGCTGGTATCTATGGTTCTTTCATGAATGCAGAGAACCCATGGTATATTATCAGTGCAGTACAGATGGGAGATCCTCTCTATACAGAAGATGGCATGTGCAATTTCGATACACCTGCACGCAGGGAAGCTATCGAATGGTATTATGAGCTGTCTAATGTAATCGGTTGCCAGATGCCTGTATCTGAGATTCATAACGAGAATGTATCGTGGAATTATTATGCAATAGCTGGTGATCGTCTTGCTATGTTTGCTCAGGGAAACTGGTTCACAAGACTTCTTAATAGTCAGGAAGACTATCCTAGGAATTGGAGATACGGTATTGCCGTCACACCAGCAAATCCTGGATACAATAACAATATCGTAAGCGCAGCATATAACTCAATCAACGTTAATGCAGAACATGTTGAAGAGGCGCTTGAGTATGTCATCTGGCTTGCTGAGAATCAGTGGCGCTTCGAAGGTGGTATACCTGCATATGCTGAAATGACAGAAGAGGACAGGCAGATTGCATTCGGTGCTATTGCGGAGGCTTCGAATGGTCAGATTACGATTGATGATCTTTATTCAACACTCGTTAATAACGACATGGGCGCTGTTCAGTCCGATATAATCGGTGTTGCTTCCGATGAATACAATAGGATTGCTAATGAGGAGCTTACGATGTACTTCCTTGATCTCCAGTCGCTCGATGTTGCGATGGATAATATAACAAGGCGTGTCAACGAGGCAATTAGAAGCTCTATTTAAAACTTAGGCGCCTCGGATGAGGCGCATTTTCAAAGTAATGAAGAAATCTATACTAAGTAAATCGCAGAAGAGGGACGAGAGGACAGCATATCTCTTCGTTCTGCCATTTATACTGATGTTCGCTCTCTTTAAGCTCTATCCGATGATCTATGGCATCATGGTGAGCTTCTGGCAGCGGAATTCTCTCCGGTCAAGGCTTTCAACGGCGTTTGCTGGGCTTGCAAATTATAAGACTGTGCTGAGTACATCCACATTCTGGACATCTCTTGGCCATTCTCTTGTATTCTCGTTCATATATGTTGTTCTCCTTATGCTTATCGGCTTTGTGATTGCGATGTTCTTCAATAAGAAGTTTTACGGTCGCACAGCAGTAAGAACGATGTTTTACCTTCCTTATGTCACGAACATGATTGCTGTCGGTATTGTGTTCAAGTACATGCTCAATCCAACGCAAGGCCCTGTAAATGCAATCTTTCGTTTATTTGGCTTTGCCGGGCCTCAATGGTTTTCAAGTCCAAGACTTGCGCTTGTTACAGCGACTGTAATTGCCGTATGGGCTGCACTTGCCTTCAATGTGATAACGATTCTTGCAGCACTTCAGGATGTCCCTGCCGATTTATTTGAGGTTGCCGAAATTGAAGGTGCGAGCAGGATGCAGAAGATTCGTTATGTCGTGATTCCGATTATTGCACCAGCGCTCTTTATGTTGCTAACAATAACAATCATCAATTCCTTCAAGAATTATACGACAATCGTTGCTCTGACAAATGGCGGCCCAGGAACATCATCAAGGGTACTCTCCCTTCAGATATACGATGATGCTTTTACATATAGTAAGTATGCCGTAGCTTCGGCAGAAGGCGTACTCTTCGCAATACTTATCATCTTTATCAATGCAATAGTTTCAAAAGTGAGGGACAAATGCCTGAAAAGCCTATAGAAAAGCGTAATATTCCATTTACAGTCATTATGTGGGCGCTGGGGCTGATGATGATCGTTCCTTTTGCCATGATGGTTATTATCTCATTCAGGACACAGGGCGATACTTATAAGCCAATCTTTGCAGCATTCACCCCAATACTCCGTAACTATAAAACCATACTTGGGCATGCGAATTTTGTTGATTGGTATTCAAATACCTTTGAAACGGTGATCATAACAATAATCCTTCGTCTCATTGCCACGTTGCCAGCTGCCTATGCATTCAGCAGAATACGATTCAGAGGCTCCCGATTCTTAATGGCGTTCCTGATGGCTACGCTGATGATTCCCGGAGAGACCACAATGGTTCCTCGCTATCTATATTTCTCAAACATCCATCTTCTCGATAGTATGTGGGTCATAATACTTCCGGAGATCAGCGAGGTTTTCTACCTCATGCTTCTTACAGAGTTCTTCCGCTCTGTCCCCGAAGATCTGAGCGAGGCTGCAAAGATAGATGGGCTAGGACATGCGAAGATTCTTCTATCAATCTTTATTCCACTCTCACGTCCTGCTTTGGCAACCGTGGTTCTTTTCAGTTTCATTAATATATGGAACAACTTTCTCGATCCATATTTGTTTATCAGTTCAATCGATCATCAGCTTATAACACCCGCTATAAGGTTCTTCCAAGGTCGTGGTGGTGCTGATATCCCAGTACAGCTTGCAGGTGCGTCCGTTGCGACGATTCCAATAATAATTCTATTTATATTTACGCAGAAGTACTTCGTTGCAGGGGTCTCTTCTTCGGGAATCAAGGGGTGAGTAATGAGTGAGTTTATGTCCTATGATCCGTGGGCAAAAGTAACTACGAGAAATGGCATCGCTGGCGATGAAATCATCAGCATGCTTCAGAAATCAATAAGAAGAGGCTTGGAGCACAATGCGCTCTGCGCTGCCTATGAGATGTATATCACAAGTCCACAGTTTGAGGACAAAATGTGGAGAAGGCTATTGGCGATAAGCGTTGAGGATATCGGGTTCGGAGATGTCCATGCACCGGAACTTATCTATACACTTTATAAGATGCGGCAGGAATTTCCGTATCAGGATGGGGATAGACCGATGTTCTTTGTCCATGCGATCCGCTATCTCACCAGGCAGAAAAAGGAACGCTCGTCGGACAATGTGAAAAATATGCTGATCAAGGATTTTGCGCATGGAAGGGTAGCAGAGGTTCCTGATTATGCCTACGACCTTCATACAGCAAAGGGACGGGAAATGGGGAGAGATGAGATACATTTTCTGACTGAAGCAAGCAAGGTAATCCCCCAGCTCGAAGGAGAGGATATCAAAAAGGTGTATGAGAAGTATCTTGAATACTGCAAGAACGAGAAGGAAGATGACGGAAAGCCCGAGGTCGCTCCTTTCGAGTACAACTCCTGGCAGTTTTAATGAAAGCTGCGCTTATATCTATCGATGCATTGGATATCGAGGATTTGGATGTATTCTCTCATTTTTCATCTTTAGCTCGGGTTTTAAGAAAAGGACAGGTCATAAGGAGTATGGCGGTGACGCCTGCTCAGACCTATCCATGCCATGCCTCGATTCTATCGGGCTTTTATCCTGAGAAAACCGAGATAATCGATAATCTTTCCCATCCTTCTTTTGAGTGGCAGTTCTGGAGGGAGTCGATAAAAACAAAGATTTTGACGGACTATGCAAAAGAGAACGGACTTTCAACAGCATCAGTATGTTTTCCTGTTACAGCTGGTGCTGATATAGACTACCTTGTTCCTGAGATCTGGACAAAGAGGGAAGGTGATGATGCTGATCCGGTATTTAAAAGTGCTTCTTCTGAAAAAGGATATGAATATTATCTTCGCCATAAGGAAAAACTTGATTGGATGCGAACCCCTGGTATGGATATTTTTGCTTCCAATGTCTTTATCTCCATCATAAAAGAACAAAGACCGGATCTAGCGCTCCTTCATCTTTCATATCTTGACCATCAGAAACATATGAAGAGTCCAAGAGCAAAAGATATTCCTTATGCACTTTCTTTCATAGAAGAGCTGATGGAAAAAGTTCTCGAGGTACTGGATGATTATGAGATATTCATAGTCGGAGACCATGGGCATAGAAAGCAGATTAAGGGAATAGTTTTCGGCGATGACAGCCGTATAATTCTTCATCCAACAGGAATGACTGCGGAGATATATCTTGATGGAATAAGCGAAGCTGAAGCGAAACAAAAGCTAGAAGCAATTGAAGGCGTGAAGAGAGTATATGAAATGAGTGAATTTGAAAGCTTACATCTTCCGAAATCATTTTCTCTCTTTGCAGTTGCTGACGAGGGTTATGCATTTTCCTTATCGCCAACTCCTGCGGGGCATGGATATGTAGGTGAGGAAGGGCCATATCCTCCTTTTATCGCTTTCAATGTCCCTTATGCTTTAAAAAAGGATACTTGCTCTCTTGTTGATATAGCACCAACGATTCTCAAAACATTTGGCATCGAAATGGATGCCGATGGTTGTTCGCTTATATAATATGATGCCCTTTCGGGCATCACTTATTCTTCATGTTCAAGCCGCAGTGTGATTGTTGTCACATCAGATAGCTCTGCTGGCCCGAAGTACTGAATAGAGCCTGGATACTGGAAACAAGTCTCCACCGCCCACTTTGCGCGATTTTTGGAGAATTCCATGAAAGGCTTCCCATCGAGGTTGACAAGTGCTTTCTTTATAACAGGCTTGTCCTTTCCGCCTCGTCTTTCGATATCCATCATCTTTGTAATGGGCATGCCGCCGACTTTCCAATCGTCAATGCCGTTTGAGAGATTGCGGACAACAGACATGTAGCCGTTGCATCCAGCGAGAATCAGAAGACATGCGGTGTAACCAAGTGAGTAGCAGTAATCGGCATCGAAATTTGTCGGGAAAGCCGCTCTGCCTTCATATCCGAAGAAATGGTGAAGCGGATTGAACTTTCCATTATACTTCCCTTCCTGTTTTAGCTCTTGAAGCCGTCTTGCAACGATCTTTGAAAGAAGTTTCTCCGTCTCTATCTTCGAAACCTGAACATTGCCATGTGGATCTCTATCCATCAATAACTCTTCTTGGATATCCATAGGAAGCATGTTGAAGACCTTCATCGACTCTACGGTAAGAGAGGCTGTCAAAAAGCCAAGTCTCTCATCCCAAGAGGGAAGCCGTGCAAATTTATCGCCGCTCTTTGCAAGTGTCTCGTTGATTTCGGCAATAAGCTTCTTTACTTCCGGAACAAATTCTATAAGTCCCTCTGGAATGACTACGACGCCAAAGTTCAAACCCTGAGAAGCACGTTTAACAACACTGTCTGCAATAATATTTGCAATTGTATTAAGGTTTGCTCCATCACGTTCAATCTCTTCGGATATCATACAGACATTCGGGTGAGTCTGAAGGGCGCATTCAAGTGCGATATGAGAAGCAGAGCGTCCCATCAGCTTTATGAAGTGCCAATACTTCTTAACGCTGTTTGCGTCCCTCATGATATTCCCAATGAGTTCCGAATACGTCTTTGTTGCGGTATCGAAACCAAATGAGACCTCGATATCATCATTTTTCAGGTCTCCATCGATTGTCTTTGGACAGCCAATTACCTGACATTTGATATCATGTTCAGCAAAATACTCTGCAAGGACAGCAGCGTTGGTGTTGGAATCATCGCCTCCGATAATGACAATCGCAGTCATTCCATGTTTCTTAGCGACTTCGCCTACAATCATGAACTGCTCTTCCGTCTCAAGCTTGGTTCGACCAGATCCGATCATGTCAAAGCCACCGGTATTCCTGTACTTAGAGATCGTATCGCCTGTCAGCGTGATGTAATTGTCTTCGATCAATCCGCTAGGGCCACCTTTGAAGCCGAGAAGAACACTATCCTCATTTGCTTCTTTGAGAGCATCATAAAGACCTGCAATTACATTGTGCCCACCTGGCGCCTGTCCACCGGAAAGGATTACGCCAACAACCTGACGTGTTGGGTTAATTGCCTTTCCTTCAGATTCGAATTTCAATTCCTTCTGCCCGAATGTCCTTGGAAAAAGCTCTTTGATTCTTTCCTCATCGGCTGCGGATGTAGTTTCAGCACCTTCGACAACGGCAATGTTTTTTATGCCGGCACGTAACAATTTCGGCAATTTTGGCTGATAAGCATACCTGAGCGACTGAAGCGTCGAATAATCCATCGATTTCCTCCCTCATATCATTTTAAAACAAGGAAAGGCGTATTTCCAATGAATATTGACTTTGTTAAAATGACAATATGGCGAATATATATATCGATGCGGACTCCCTTCCAGAGCGGCAAAGGACGATAATCCTTCGCAGGGTAATAGGGAAGGAGCACTATGCATTCTTTGTCGCAGATCGATCTCTTTCTGACGTCGAGAAAGCAATTGCGGAGGATAAAAGAGAGCGAAGAAGCCGTGTCAGGGATACAATGACACGCGAAGAGGCAAGACGCATCGGTTCGAATATATCGATGATTGTCGTCGAAAGCGGCGAAAATAGCGCTGATGACAAAATCGTTGAGATTGCACAAGCACCTGCACTCTGTATCACTCATGATATACCGCTCTCTGCACGTTTGATTGAAAAAGGTTTGATTGTTATCAACGATAGGGGCGATCTGCTTGATTCAAATTCTATCAATTTCCGTCTTTCAGAGCGCCGCAACAATATGGTTTTCCGTGAAATGGGACTCTTCGATTCAAGATCAAAGCGCTTTGATGCGCATACGATACAGGCCTTTGCCGCTGCTTTCGATAAAGCGCTTTCTCTTCTCTGAATTGGGATTTTTCCTTACCTTGAGGCGTATATATAAGCATGAACGTCTTGATGCGGAATGAAAATGAGAGAACCAGAGAAATCCTTGAGAGCAGAGGATACTCCGTGTGTGTTATGCCAAGCTATGTTTACTATGGCGCGCCGGTTGCCCTTATACTCTTTTTCCCGACTTTTGATGAAATCAGGAAAGAAGCGGATGAAATAACTTTCAACGGTCTCGATACGGTTTTGATCGTTATCACAGAAAAGCGGCTTTGTTATCTGATTGAGCGACTATTTCCGGAAAGCTTCATCGTTGCACTTGATCCAAGTTTCAGTATTAAAGAACTTATGATGTCGATACAGGTGAGGGTAGAAAAAGAAACGCCCTTCCTTACTGAACGGGAAGAGCGTGTGATGAAAGAGGTAGGTTTTGGCATGTCCAATAAGGAGATTGCTCAGCGAATGAACAAAAGCGAGAGACAGGTAAGACGAATAAAAGAATCAATATTCAACAAAACCGGTCTCGTCTCCTCTGAACAGCTTATGCTCTACTATCTATATAGAATCAATACTCGCAGCTCCTGACATATCTTGGATATGGAATGACATCGCGGATGTTTGCAACACCTGTGACATACTGTACAGCGCGCTCGAATCCAAGGCCGAATCCTGCGTGTGGCACTGTGCCATACTTTCTCAGATCAAGATACCACCAATATGAATCTGGATCGAGACCGAGTTCTTTCATCCGTGAAAGAAGTACATCGTATCTATACTCTCTTTCAGAACCTCCGATGATCTCCCCAAGCCGAGGCGCAAGCACGTCCATTGCCCTGACTGTTTTTCCATCGTCATTCATCTTCATGTAGAATGCCTTGATATCCTTAGGATAATCCGTAACGATAACAGGACGCTTTGCAATCTTCTCTGTAAGGTATCTTTCGTGTTCACTCTGAATCTCTACGCCCCAGCTGACAGGAAATTCGAAAATATCATTGTGTTTCTCAAGAATCTTAACAGCCTCTGTATATGTCATGTGCTCAAACGGGCTTTCAATGACATGCTCAAGTGTTTCAACAACCCCATCGAGGACGAACTTTGAGAAAAATTCCATATCCTCAGCATTTTTATCGAGAACGGCCTTGAAAATGTATTTGAGGAATTTCTCTGCAATTTCCATATCGCCTTCAAGGGTACAGAATGCCATTTCCGGTTCAATCATCCAGAACTCTGCAAGGTGACGAGCTGTATTTGAATTTTCTGCGCGGAAAGTAGGCCCGAATGTGTAGATATTCTTCATCGCAAGTGCATATGTCTCACCTTCAAGCTGTCCAGAAACAGTAAGATTAGCCATCTTCCCGAAAAAGTCCTTGGAATAATCGACCTTGCCATCTTCTGTCTTAGGCACATCTTCAAGATTGAGTGTCGTTACCTGAAACTGTGCCCCGGCACCTTCACAGTCAGATGCAGAGATCAGCGGCGTATTTACATATACAAAGCCATTTTCCTGAAAGAATGAATGAACAGCATATGCCATCGTATTACGTACTCTCGTTACTGCGCCAAATAGGTTAGTACGTGGTCTCAGATATGCCTTTTCTCTCAGAAACTCTACCGTATGACGTTTTTTCTGCAAAGGGTAATCCTGCGGACATATTCCGATTACTTCAAGCGACTGGGCCTGAAGCTCAACACTCTGTGAGCCTCCCTGCGAGCTTACAATCTTTCCAGTAACAACAACAGATGCGCCTGTCATCACCGACTCAAGTTCGTTATCGCTGAATTTCGATCTATCGAGAACTACCTGTAACCCTTTGAGGCATGAACCATCGCTAATCTCAACAAATGAGACGTTCTTGCTATCTCTTCTTGTCCTTACCCAGCCCTCTGCTTTGATTATCTCATCAGATGGCGTTAAGGCAAGAATCTCCTTGATCCTTCTCTCCATATTTCCTCCAGAGATGATGTGGGATTATCTCACCGTAGAGCGCAGGGGGTCAAGGATTTAGTGGGAATTAACTATTATTCTAATCACTAAATGATGTGTTTTTCCCATTTGCTGTACATTTAGCGTTAAAATGGTCATTTTACGCCATTGACAGCGCTTCTTCTCTCCGTAAAAATCGCACTATGATCGAAATTATCGGAAGTCGGAAATCCAGAGATACTGATAAAGCAATCCGCTATTTCAAAGAGCGGAGGATTCCCTATCAGTTTGTTGAGATAGAGAGGGCAGAACTCGGGACAAAGGTGTGGAAAAGCATCTTTTCTTCTGTTGATGATTATGAATCCCTCATAGATAAAAATGGTAAGATATACAAGAATGGCGGATACGAATATATGGAATATGATGCACGTGAGCTTTTGATTGAGCATCCTGAATTACTTGTTCTTCCCATTATAAGGAAAAAAGAGAAAGCCTTTGTCGGTTGGAATGAAGAAAAGGCAGGTGCATTGATATGATCCACTATGTTGCAGTTACTACAGGTAGTTGCGGAAACAGCTATGCAATAACGACAGGGGAGGAGACGATCCTTTTTGATGTTGGCGTGACCTATACAAAGCTTGAGAGAGTGCTTCGTGCGCATGAGATAACCATGGACAGCGTGAAGGCTATCTTCATTACGCATCTCCATCCGGATCATTCAAAAGGGTTAGGCGTTGTCCAGCGTAAGGATCACATTCCTGCATATATGTCTGATATCGCATACGAGGAGAACAAGGTTGTCATGGAGAAACAGCGGATAGAGATGAAAGAGGTGAAGACTTTTGCCTTTTCCGATGTTATCCGTATAGGTGAGTTCACTATCACGCCATTCAGAACCTTCCATGATAGCCCGGGTTCCGCTGGTTATTCTGTAACTGTCCGTGGTCGGAGTTTCTTCCTGATGACAGATACAGGCATCATTCCAGAGGGCGCTGAGACGATGGCCGCAGATGCTGATGTTGAGTTCATTGAATCAAATTACGATATAAATATGCTTGAAAATGGACATTATGCAGCGTCTCTCAAGCGAAGAATCAGTGGAAAGTATGGGCATCTTTCAAATGCTGATGCTGTCGAATTCGCATCACGTACAGCACGACTCGGAGATAACGTCTACTTTGTCCATTTGAGCAAAAATAATAATACACCTGAATTGGTTCGTAAGGAGATAGAAGGAAGTATAAGATCTGGCATTTTCTGCAAGGTCTGCGAACGAGGAGAGACTTTCGAAGGATTTATTGATGAGAAAGAATGGGAAGAAAGAGAAGATAACGTTCAAGGCATGTAGGCGTATAAGACGTTCTGATAGACTCAGGATGAAGACAGTCAAGGGATATACCTTTCCTGACTTTCTGGAAGCAATAGCCTCTCGATATGGCAAGAGAACATGCTACAGGGTTTTCCGTGCCGGTGAAGAGGATGATATGACATACAATCAGCTGATGTGGTATTCGAAAGCTGTGGCGACATATCTTATTGCACGTGGCATCGAAAAGGGCGATCGTGTAGCAATACTTGGAGAAAGCTCTCCGCAGTGGATGGTGATGTATCTGGCTATCACGCTGATTGGCGCAATTGCCGTTCCGATCCTTCCGGATTTTGCTGAACGTGATGTTCTCTCGATTTTAAAGGATAGCGGTTCAAAAGCCGTTGCAGCGAATGTAAAGCAGCATCAGAAAGCACTGCCAGCTGGACTTATGATGTTCCGTCTCGATGACCTTGTTCATGTGCCAGAGATTCCAGATGGTTCTGATTTTGCCTCTTCCCCCGGGTACTCGATGAAGAACATCAAGATCGATGCAAAAACTATACGGGAAAGAAAGCCAGATGAAGCTGATGTTGCATCGATTATCTTTACATCCGGTACTACTGGCGCATCAAAGGGCGTTGTGCTTTCTCATATGAATATTTTAAGGAATGCAGATAATGCAACCGATGTGTATATCAAGCTGAAACCGGGGATGAAGGTGTTATCCATCCTTCCGATGAGCCATGTCTATGAGTTTACAATCGGGCAGATCCTCACGATGATGATGGGACTGGAAATTACATTCCTTGGCCGTCAGCCTGCTGTTTCCGTCCTACTTCCAGCGCTCTCAGAAGTAAGGCCGCATGTAATGCTTACCGTTCCGCTTCTTATTGAGAAGGTCTATAAGGCGGCAGTGACGCCTGTACTCAATGGAAATACGAAGATAGCTAAGCTTTTAAGAAATCCGATAACCTCTCCGTTTGTATATATGACAATCGGAAAGAAGCTGAAAACGACATTCGGACATCGTTTGAAATTCTTCGGTATAGGCGGTGCGCCGCTTGATGGTGAAGTTGAACGATTCTTGCATAAGTCAAGATTTCCATATGCGCTTGGCTATGGCCTTACGGAAACAAGTCCGCTTGTAGCCGGCTGCGGATCCAAGCATTCAAGACAGCATCCTGGGTATGTGGGAGAAATCGTATCTGATGATGATGTTATTCTTCTTGATAAAAATGCAGAGGGTGTTGGAGAGATTGCCATCAAAGGCCCTAATGTCATGAAAGGCTACTATGAAAATCCTGAACTGAATAAGGAATCCTTTACCGCCGATGGTTATTTCCGTACCGGCGATCTAGGGTATATAGGGAAGAAGAACAGGCTTTCTATCCGAGGAAGGGTGAAGACAATGATACTCGGGCCGGGTGGGGAGAATATCTATCCAGAGTCGATTGAATCAATCATCAATAGCTGGGATTATGTCGAGGAATCGCTTGTCGTTCCTGAGAATGGTGGACTTGTCGCACTCATCAAACTGGATATCAACATGATGGCTGAGAAGATGAGCCTTTCGATAAAGGATGCGAAGAAGGAGGCTGAGGGATATGTCAAGAGAATCCGAAAAGAGGTAAACTCTCAGCTATCGGCATTTTCGAAAATCTCCGATGTTCAGATACAGGATGAACCTTTTGACCGTACGCCAACGCAGAAGATCAAGCGTTTTCTGTACCCGAAGAAACGTGGAGAAAATAAGAGCAAAGATGGAGGAAGTGATGATTGATAAATCCACTCAGGATGTACGGATTTCTAGAATTGAAAGACTCAAGACACCGGCAGAGCTTGCGTCTCTCTTTCCGATAAGCGATAAGAATATAGAGTCAATCAAAGAATATAGAAGAACAGTGAACCGTATCCTTAAAGGTGAGGATGATAGACTTCTTGCGGTTATCGGCCCATGTTCCATCCATGATCCAGCAGCAGCGCTTGAATATGCGGCAAGACTCAAGAATCTTGCAGATGATGTTTCAGATATGTTCTTCATCGTGATGCGAACGTATTTTGAGAAGCCTAGGACAGCGCTTGGATGGAAGGGGCTTATCATAGACCCGGATCTCGATGAATCCTGCGATATCGAAAAAGGCCTTTCAATTGCGCGTAAACTCTTGATCGATATCAACGAACTAGGGCTTCCTGTCGGATGTGAGGTTCTTGATACTATTGTCCCGCAGTACATAGATGAGCTCATGTCATGGTCTTCAATCGGTGCGCGTACTACAGAAAGCCAGACACATAGATCTCTAGCTTCCGGTCTTTCCGTTGCGGTAGGATTCAAGAATAGTACATCCGGAGATTTAACCGCAGCGGTGAATGCAATGAAGAGCGCATCAAGTCCTGCGTCGTTTATCGGTGTTGAGCGAAATGGCCAGCTTGCGGTCTTCCGCTCATCAGGAAACGACTGCTGCCATCTGATTCTGCGAGGCGGTGTGCATGGCCCGAACTATTATGAAGATGATGTTGAGACTGCAAAGAACTTCATGGAGAGTCTAGGGCTTCAGCCTCGGATTGTCATAGATTGTTCCCATCAGAACAGCTGCAAGGACTGGAAGCGTCAGAAGAGAGTGCTAAGATCGGTGGTAGACCAGATCAGATGGGGAGAAAAGGCGATAAGGGGCTTCATGCTTGAGTCCAATCTTTTTGAAGGATCTCAGAATATCGGTGATGATCCGTCTGCTCTTAAATATGGTGTCTCGATAACCGATGGCTGTATCGGCTGGGAAGAGACAGATAGAATAGTCCGCCACGCAGCAGACCTCTTAAGGGAAGCGAAAAGGAATGGTGGAAACATGGAGGTTTTATGAAAGCGCTTGTTTTCCTTGCTCAAGGTTTTGAGGAAGCAGAGGCAATCTGTCCGGTTGATGTATTGAAAAGAGCAGGAATCGATGTTGTTCTTGCAGGTGTCGGCTCAAAGGAAATCAAATCGTCCCATGGGGTTATTGTTGAGGCAGATGTAACTGTTGATGAAGTAAATAGCAATGATGAATGGTGCTGTATCTTCTGTCCGGGAGGTATGCCAGGTGCAGTGAATCTTGCTCAGTCTTGGAAGGTGAATGAAATAATCGTTCAGAATGCAGAAAAGGCAATCATTGCCGCAATATGCGCGTCTCCTGCAGTGGTTCTTGCTCAGCTTGGTCTTCTCAACGGTCGGAATGCTACCTGCTTTCCGGGCTGCGAATCATATGCTCCTACTGTTGATTTCCTCTCTGATGGCGTTGTAGTTGATGGAAACATAGTTACGGGAAAGAGCGCTGGATGGGCTTTTGACCTTGGCCTCAAGATTGTTGAGATCCTTAAAGGTAAGGATGAGAGCGAGAAAGTAAGAAAAGCTATATACTATAAAGAATAAGGGTGGATTTCCACCCTCTTACTTTTTGAGAAGATCTCGGATTTCTGTAAGGAGCACAACTTCTTCTGAAGGGGGTTCTGGCGTTGCTTCTTCGATCTTTGTTTCTGCTTCTTTTTCCTTTTCCTCTTCCTTCTTCCTTTTTTCAGCATTGTCTTTAAGTTTGTTCAAGGCTTTGATAAAACAGAATATTGCAAGTGATACAATAAGAAAACTGATTACAGCATTGATGAATACGCCATAATAGATTGCAACTTCAGGCGTAGTTTCCGTCTCTGCTTTCAGTACAATTCGAAAATGCTTGAAGTCGATACCGCCTGTTAATAGTCCAACAACAGGCATAATGATGTCATTTACAAGTGAATTGACAATTGCCGTGAAGGATGAACCGACGACAATACCTACTGCCATGTCCATTACATTGCCGCGTGAAATGAATTTTCGAAATTCAGCAAAGAAACCCGATTCTTTCATTTTAATTCCCTTCTGATTTTTGTTGAAACTCTATTAAGTAAGCAGATATCATGAAAAGAGTCAATAATTGGAGGGTATATGTTTTTCCCAGAAGGATATAAGCCAATACTTGGACAACGAGAGACCGAGAAGGCAATCAAAACCGCAAAAGATACATTCGAAAGGGAGTTATCTGGATCACTGCGTCTTTCAAGAGTGACGTCGCCTTTGTTTGTTCCGTCGGATTCCGGCATAAACGATGATCTTAACGGGGTTGAGAATCCTGTCAGATTCACCGTGAAGAATCTTGATTCTAGGCATATGGAGATTATCCAGTCCCTTGCAAAATGGAAGAGAATGGCTCTTGCCGATTATAAAATCGAACATGGCAGAGGTATCTATACGGATATGAATGCGCTACGTCCAGATGATGATATCGATGCTGTGCACTCTATTTATGTTGATCAATGGGACTGGGAGAAGGTGATAAGCCCAGAAGAGAGGAATATCGAATATCTCAAGTCAACGGTTAGGACAATTTACTCAGCAATCAAACGCACAGCTTTTCTTATCTCAGAGGATTTTCCGAAGATTCACGACACGCTTCCGGAGGATATTACTTTTGTGTATTCCGAAGATGTTGCAGCAGAGTTTCCATCGCTTTCATCTCAGGAGAGGGAAAAGGAACTTGCAAGGCGTTATGGCGCTATCTTCCTTATTGGAATAGGCTATGGCAATCCTCCACACTCTGGCCGTGCTCCTGATTATGATGATTGGTCAACACCGACTGATTCACGCCACAATGGTCTTAATGGAGATATTATCGTATGGGATACAGTGCGACAGGATTCACTGGAGCTTTCGAGCATGGGTATCCGTGTTGATGCAAATGCACTGATCAGACAGCTTGATATCAGAGGGTGCATGGAAAGGCGTGATCTTTATTGGCATAAACGCCTTTTGAACGGAGAATACCCCGAGACAATTGGGGGAGGGATCGGTCAATCTAGGCTTTGCATGTTCCTGCTTCATAAGGCACACATTGGAGAGGTTCAAGCCTCGGTATGGACAGATGAGGCTCGTGCAGAGGCAAAGGAGCATGACTCACCACTGCTTTAGTAATTTTTTGCGCTGTAGATAATTGAAAACTTTTTAAAATTTATTTTTCTAAACAGTTGACGAAAGAAAGTAAAAGTTGTAGGTTATCACAGTGCCGATACGCGGTCGTGGTGGAATTGGTAGACACGCTAGCTTGAGGTGCTAGTGGTCGAGAGGCTATGCTGGTTCAAGTCCAGTCGACCGCATAAGTACAGTTTTATCTTTATAAAAGACATGATAGGTAGCGCTTAAATGGGTTACCTATTTTTTCATTAAGATTCGACAATCAATCAAAGTTATTATCCATGAAATTGAAACGGCGGGATTTTCATCTGCGATGGTGTAAAACGCAAGGTAGGGTCTAATGGATATCAGACAGAAACGCAGAAATAAAGGTTTATCAATATGAGATTACTGAAAATAGATTCTATGATGATGGCGATATTTTCGTTGTGAGTACAAAAATGAGATGCGGTTGATAAAACTGCTCAGGAACAGAAAAATAGAACATACATTCAAAGGCGTCGCCCCCATAGAATCATTACAGGACGACCTAGATAGAGATGTACATCACGCTTCGATATGATATTATTGAAATGGAGCTTTTTGCAGTGAAGTACGTCTGAGAAAAAGAGTTATCTAGTGTTTCTGATTAGATGTGCTTTATCATTATTCTCCTCCAATAGAAGTCAGGATATTGGATAAAATGAATTGAGGAAATATTTATGTTCTCAGATAAAGTCAATGAAATTCTTCCTATGTGCATCAACTGGAGAAGGGAGATACATAAGCATCCAGAGCTCTCGTTTGAAGAGTATAAAACTACAGATTTTATCCTCAGTGTCTTAAAAGATATTGATGGAATAAAAATTACACGTCCATGTAAGACTGGTCTAATTGCGACATTAATTGGAGCTAAGCCAGGGCGTACCATTGCACTCCGCGCAGATATTGATGCGCTTCCCATTGAAGAGAAGACAGGACTTTCTTTTTCGTCTCAAAACAAAGGTATTATGCATGCTTGTGGACATGACGGACATACTGCAATGCAACTTGCAGCACTGAAAATCTTAGCTCAAGAGCAATCCAGATTAGCTGGTGAAGTTCGTTTTATCTTCCAGCATGCAGAGGAACTGCCTCCCGGGGGAGCGGAGGAAATGGAGAAAGCTGGGGTGATGAAAGGCGTTGATGAGGTCTATGGACTCCATCTTTCATCTCTTTTCCCAACAGGCGTCTTCGGTATACGCCAAGGATATCTTACAAGTGCCACTGATCGTTTTGATATAACAATACATGGAAAGGGGGGACATTCCGCATATCCTGAATCTGTTGTTGATCCTGTTGTTATAGCAGGAGAGGTTATTACGGCTTTGCAGACAATCGTCTCGCGCTCAATTAAGGCTGTTGAACCTGCTGTGCTTTCAATATGCATGGTAAACGGAGGCTCAGCTTATAATATAATTCCAGATACGGTTACACTCACAGGATCAACAAGAACATTCAGTGATGAGACAAGGAAATCTCTTCCTGAAAGAATCAACAAGATATCATCATCGATTGCTGAGGCTCACGGAGGGAAGGCAGAGGTTGTTTTCTCTCTTGGCTATGCATCCGTCGTAAATGACAAGATCCTAACGGAAAATAGTCGCAATATCGTTGAGAGAACTTTTGGCAAAGATGCTGTTCTGGACATTGACCCACTTATGCCGGGAGAAGATTTTTCCGCTTTAGAAAAGAACTGCCCCGGATTCTTTATTGAACTCGGAGCAGGTAGTAATGGTTGTTCATTCCCCCACCATAACAGTAATTATCTGATGGATGAGGACGCCTTGGGTTACGGGGTTGAATACCTTGTAAATCTTGTCCGGGACAGGCTATCCTGATTACAGGATAAAATAAAGCGCCATCATTACTCCAAGTGCCCAAGCTGGCCATCTAGGAATTAACGATACATCACGTTTCAGGATACTTCTAATGACACTTATAACGATGTAAGTGAACATTCCAAGCGCTATTCCTCCGACGTAATCGGAAGCATACGCTGTTACAAGAAGCATTACTGCAACAGGAAGAAATTCTACCGGCGTAAAATCAACATCCTTCAATGTCTCAATCATAGAGATTCCGACAACAACGAGAGCTGCACCAGTTGCTGCTCCTGGAATCATCAGGAATACTGGGGCAAAGAACATACAAAGCAGGAAGAAAAATGCCGTAGATAGATTGGAAAGTCCTGTTCTGCTACCAGATTCAATACCTGCAGCGGACTCTGCAAAACTACTGACAGTCGTTATCCCGAAAAGCGAACCGAATATTGTTGCAGATGCATCTACAAGAAAGACTTTACTGAAAGCAGGGAAGTTCCCGTTTTCATCAAGAAGATTAGCCTTGTTAGCCATAGCCAAACCAGTTCCCAGCGTTCCAAAGAAATCATTTATGAGAAGCATCAGAATAAATGGAACAAATTGAAGACGCAGAGCGCCAAGAATATCGACTTGGAAAGCGACATTAGCCATTGATGTGATTGCTCCGGATGTGAACGGTGAAGATGGAAGGGTAACTACGCCCATTGGAATTCCAATAATCGTCGTGATTATTATTGAAATTAGAAGAGCACCTCTTACCTTGTATTTTCTACCACCGATATCAAATTGCACATAAGAAAGAAAGAGCGCTATAACAAGACTGATAACACTAAGCTTTACAGATGGTATAGAAAGGTCTGCAAAACCGCTTAATGATGGTGTTAAAAGACCACAAGAGTTGAGACCAATTCGGGCTATTAGAAAACCTACTGCACCACCGATGCCGATTTTGATGTTTTTAGGAAGGCATTCTGCAAATAGGGTTCGGAGTTTAAAAACGGATATTAGGAGGAAAATTATTCCAGATATTGCCACAGTACCGAATGCTGTTGCATAAGTTGCTGTTCCATCTGCAACCATTGCTGCGACAAGATTTGGAATTACAAGGACAGGTGCAAGAACAATCGGTGTATTGGAAATCAATCCGAGCGCAATTGTCGAAATAGCCGTTACGAATGCAGTACATAGAAGCACTCCGGTAAGGTCTATCCCCGGAACAGCCGACATTGCAGACGTCATATATGCGAGGATATATGCCATAGTAGCAAATGTTGTCGCTCCTCCGATGAGTTCCGTTGCGACTGTTGAATTACGTTCTTTCAGATGAAAAGTACGATCCAGAAAATTACTCATAAAATCCCCCTTTGCTCTTGATTCCAAAGAGCGAAATGGCATTTTGGTATGCGTTATCAATAACTATTTCTTCCGAAATTCCCTTTACAGAAGAAATCGTCGAGACCACATCGATTATGTCAGAAGAGTCAGCTCGCATGCCTTCGCGTTTTTTCGAAGGCAGAAAAGGCGCATCGGTTTCGAGAAGAAGTTTTGATAAATCCATCATTTCAACCGTTTTGATTAATTCTGATGCATTGCTATATGTTATCGCAGGCCCGATTCCCAGATATATTTCCATATCGAGAAAAGCTTTACCGTATTCTGCCTTACTGAAGAAACGATGAATCATCCCTTTTACTTTTCTTTTGCTAAGTTCCTCAAGGACATCCTCATCTGCATCTCTGTCATGTATCACGACCGGCATGTTTAAATCTATGGCAAGATCCAGCTGGTCGCGAAATACCTTTTTCTGGGCGTTTCTATCTGCATCTGGTTCGTGGTAATCGAGTCCTATTTCTCCTATTGCAACTACTTTTGGATCAGAAGCAAGACTTTTTATTGTCTGCAACCAATTGGAAGGTAAATTATATGCAGAGAGAGGAAAAACACCGACAGAGGCATAAACGAAGTCAAAATCATGTGCAAGTTTCAGAGATCGTTCAGATGATGGAATGTCGGATCCAGAATTGATTATGAAGCTGACGCCGGATCTGTTAAGATTTGACAGAATCTCTTTTCGATCATTATCAAAGGCAACCTCATCATAATGAGCATGAACATCAGTTATCTTTTCCATGTCCTATTCTTTTTATTTAATGGCAACTTAGTCAATTGGCGAAATATCGTATAGTGAAATATTCCTTGATAAGTTTTTATGAACCCCATAAGCCATATCTTTGTCTTGAGCCTTATGAAGGTTATGGAATTACCGCTGCCATTGTTGGAAACACTATTGGCTGGAAAGAATAATGACTTTCATAAAATTTGTTATTGCAAATTTCTCTTTAAATGATACATGTATTTAATAGTTATCATTGCTTTTCAAATAGTTTTGATATCAATTTGCTTTGTATATGCTTTATATTGCTAAGGATTCTGGGTGTATTATCGTATACCATCAGCTTTCTTAGCATGGATTGAAAACCTTTTGCAGCTTTAATAAGTTGCTCTGTTTCAATGTACTCGTCTCTGACATGGGCAAGCTCTTCAAGAGATGGGCCATAGCCAATGCACGGAATGCCTTTCTCCCCGGCAAAGTGACTGCCGTTTGTGCAGAAATCGAAGTGGGATATCGCAGCGTCTATTCCAGCTTCCTTCAACCCTGCAAGCGCTTTCTGCACCAATTCATTATTCTCATCTGTCAGCCAGGCTGGAAAATAGCGCTTTGCCCTGATCGTCTCTCCTGTCCAGCACTTTTCCTCTCCCTCTGCGATATAACACCTTGCTTTTATATCGGGGTTCCTCCTCATCGCTCTCCCGATTGCCTCTTCGATCTGTGAAAGAACCACCTGCTCATCCTCTCCGACAAGCGTCCTTCTGTCAAAAGTTGCACGGCACAGCGATGGAACAACAGAGGCGCCAGGGTAGGGGAAGCTCTTGATGTCAGTCAGCTCAAGAATCCCTTTGCCCAGTATCGGATGCTCATTCGGAACGATCTTCTGGATCTCATCGATGACCGTCATCATATGGTAAACCGCATTCTTTCCCTTTCCCGGATTCGAGGAATGACAACTTACCCCCTCTGTCTCTACGATGACTTCCGCTCTTCCTCTCTGCCCGATCTTTACCGTCGTGGACGTAGCCTCTCCGATGATTACGAAGTCAGGCTTCGCAAGGGACGAGATGACTCTAGAGGATACTCCTTCAAAGCATTCCTCATGGACGGTGCATGAGACATAGATGCTGCCAGCAAAGTCATGCTTGGTCTCTTCTGCGAAACGCGCCGCAGCCGCAATCATCGCAGCATCGCTTCCCTTCATGTCGGAAGTACCCCTGCCATAGATCCTTCCATCCTCGATCGCAGCAGAGAATGGGTCATGCGCCCATTTATCGCGATCAATGACAGGAACAGTATCGATATGTCCATCCATCAGGATATTGAGGCCTTTTCTCTTTCCATGGATGCATCCAAGGACGCTGCCGTATTCAACGATTTCCGCTTCATCGAATCCAAGCGAAAGCATCCTCTCCTGTATATACTTTGCAACATTCTCTTCTTCTCCAGACATGCTGGGAATTCTTACAATATCCTGACAAAATGCTATCAGCTCTTCATCGCTGAACATATTCTATTCTCCTTGGCACTGTCTTTCATTGTACTATAGAAAACGCTGTAATTGGATCTCTGTCTGATATGTTTATAAAACTTGAAGGCGTTATCAGTGATGATTATCATTCCAGTTGCAAAGAATAAAAAAATCCCAGAGCTTTCCTGGGATCCTTTACGCCCTAAAGGACTCGAACCTTTTACCTACTGCTTAGAAGGCAGTTGCTCTATCCAGATGAGCTAAGGGCGCATTTCCTAAAAGAAAATACCGATTTTAACTGATTTGTTCAATAGGTTCTGAGAATAATCTCTCCTTTTGGATTTTCAAATATCGAACATCAGCTTTCTTCTTTTTCAGCAAGCTCAAGCCATCTATCAGAAATCTGTTCCAGTTCGTTTTTCGAGTTCTCGTATCTTATTGTTCTTTCTCTTAGCGTACCAAGCTCTGTTTCATGCGGATCGGAGAAGGATTCTTCAAGCGTTGAAATAAGGCTTTCAAGCTCTTCCATCCTCGCTTCAATCGATTCTTTCTCCTTCTTTTCCTTAAAAGTCAGTCCTTTCTTCTCTCTGACCTGTCTTGGAACTACTGTCTTCTTCTCTTCGGTCTTTATGATCTTGTCACCTTCTGCTTTCTTCCAATCCGTATAATTACCAGGAAATAGCGTTATCTTTTTGTCCTTGATGACAAGAAGCATATCAACAGTAAGATCAAGGAATGTCCTATCGTGAGAGGAAATCAATACCGTACCCTTAAAAGAGGAGATATAGCTTTCAAGGTTTTCCATCGTCTCAAGATCAAGATCATTGGTCGGCTCATCAAGGACAAGGAAGTTCGGATTCGATAAAAGACGCGTAATAAGGTAAAGCCTTCGTCTTTCACCGCCAGATAATGTTGATATAGCAAGACGCTGCATTGATACAGGAAAGCCAAATAGCTCAAGAAATCTTGATGCAGATACATCTTCGCCATCTGATAGCAGGACACGCTTTCCTATATCCTCGGCATATTCAAGGATCCCTTTATCTGAGATGATATTCCGTCCAAGCTGATCATAGTATCCAAAGTGGGTGTTAACGCCTTTGTCTATAGTTCCAGTATCTGGCTCTATGCACCCTGTGAGGATATCAAGGAGGGTAGACTTACCAACCCCATTTTCACCGATAAGCCCGATTCTCTGTCCTTTCTGAAATGAAAAGGTAAAATTCGAGAAGAGCAGGTTTCCCTCATAGGCTTTCGAGATACCATCAACGTCTAATATCTTCTTGCCGAGTCTTCGATCGATTGATGCGAAAGCCTGTTGCTTATCATCTCTGACTTTTTCAAGCTTTCCTTCCATCTCCTTGATCCGGTCTTTACGGTTTTTATCCTTCCCCGTACGAGCTTTTGGCCCACGCAAAAGCCATTCATGCTCTCGTCGCAGTATTGTCTCTAATCGCGCCATCTCCTTTTCGCCCATTCGTATCCTCTCTTCTCTCCGTTCAAGGTAAGATGAAAATGAACCAGGATGTCGGTAGAAGTGTTTCTTATCAAGCTCCCAGATTGTAGTGCAGCATTCGTTTAGAATATGCCTGTCATGAGTGACAATAATGACAGACGCTTTTGTTTCCTTAATCCAGTTTTCCAGAAACTCGATTGATTTGATATCCAAATGGTTTGTAGGTTCATCAAGAAAGAGAATATCAGGAGAAAGCGAAAGCGCTCTTGCCAGTGCAACCTTCTTCTGCTGTCCCCCGGAAAGGCTATGCATAAGCCGCTCTGGCGCTATCTTCTCTCCAAGACTGTCGATTATGGCTTCATAGTTATGCTCGATATCCCAGAGTCCTTCCTTCTCGATTATTTCATATAGTTTTTGATACAGGCTTTCATTTCCAGTTTCCAATGCATTTCTGTAATCAAGGAGCGTTTTTATCTTTCTGCTATCAGCAAGAAAAAGATAGTCATGGACAGTTGTCCCCTCAGGATATTCCACAATCTGCTCTAGGTATGAGATATCATAGCCTGAACGTATAGAGACCTTTCCTTCATCGGGAGGGATCAGTCCAATGACAGTTTTGAGAAATGTCGACTTTCCCGTTCCATTCTTTCCGACAATGCCGACTTTTTCGCCATCATCAAGGCCAAGAGATACCCCTTCGAAAAGCGGTTCATCCTTTACTGTTTTCTCAAGATTCTCAATCGATAGAATATTCACGCTTGGATTGTACAATCTTGCAATAAGAATTGAACAGACCTTAGAATATTCTCATGAGCCGTGAAGTAGACATCACGATAAGACCAGAAGAAGCAGCTGATAATTTAATGATAAAGCGTTCTGCAATGAAAAAAGCTGGTCTTAAAGAAATAAGTGGGATGACAATTCTCAGAAAAAGCCTCGATGCTCGTCGCTCGAATGTAATGTATTCTCTTAAAGTCAGACTATATACAGGTGATGAGACGATTCCTTCTTTTAAGAAAATAGAACTTTTACCTGGGCTGAAAGGAAAAGCTATTGTCGTTGGTTCGGGGCCTGCTGGATTATTTGCGGCTCTAACGCTTCTTGAGAATGGAGTCGCGCCGATTGTCCTCGAAAGAGGAAAGGACGTTCATTCTCGTCTTCGTGATACAGCGCTTCTTTCCCAGAAAGGCATTTTGAACCCGGAATCGAACTTCGCATTCGGAGAGGGTGGTGCCGGTACATTCTCTGATGGAAAGCTTTACACGCGCTCCTCAAAACGTGGCGACGTAGGGAGAATCCTACGTCTCTTTGTTCAGTTCGGGGCTGATGAGAGCATTCTCTATGAAGCACATCCACATATTGGATCTGATAAGCTTCTCCGTATCGTTGAATCTATGCGAAATGAGATCATCTCCCATGGCGGCGAAGTTAGATTTTCTTCTCGTGTTACGGGACTGGTTAAGAGTGGATCTGCAACTATTGGCGTAAGACTTTCTACAGGGGAAGAAATCATCGCTCCTGTAATTCTTGCTACAGGACATAGCGCAAAAGATGTTTATTATTTTCTCTCTGATTCAGGATATATTCTCGAAGCAAAGAGCACAGCTGTTGGTGTACGCCTTGAGCATAAGCAAGCACTGATAGATTCGATGCAGTATCATACAGAGGGAAAGCGAAGTCCTTTTCTCCCTCCTGCAACGTATTCATTTGTCACGCAGGTCAATGGCCGTGGGGTATATTCATTCTGCATGTGTCCCGGAGGTTCTGTTGTTCCTGCATCAAGCGAGGAAGGACATCTGGTTGTAAATGGGATGTCTCCACATAGCAGAGCTGGTGTCTTTGCAAACAGCGGCATTGTTGTTGAACTCAGAAAAGAAGAAGTGGCAAACGATGATCCATTCTCGATGCTTCGATATATCGAAGATATAGAGAGACGATGTTTTTCTGATCGCTTTGTTGCCCCTGCACAACGTCTGACAGACTTTATTGATAACAAAATCTCTTCTGATCTTCCTCGGACAACATATCATCCAGGACTGAGAAGTGTTCGTATCGACGATGTTCTTCCCCCGGTTATTTCTTCGTCGCTGAGGGAAGGATTAAAGGCATTTGGACGTATGTCACGCTCTAAATTCATAACTCACGATGCCGTTCTTATTGCCCCTGAGACAAGAACCTCATCTCCAATCCGGATCATACGAGATGAAGGAATGAAGCAGGGCAGGGGATTATATCCCGCTGGTGAAGGAGCTGGCTATGCTGGTGGTATTGTTTCTGCTGCGATTGACGGAACGGAAGCCGCTCTACGACTCATTGGTGATTATTTCAGCTGATAACGCTTAAAACAAAAGAGCGGCAATAACCGCTCTCTAATGGGCGCGATTGGGATTGAACCAACGACCCCTACCGTGTGAAGGTAATGCTCTCCCGCTGAGCTACGCGCCCAAATCTTTTGCTATTATGCGCATTTGAATTTGTTTTGTAAACAGCTAATCGAGTTAAATTATAAAATTAATATAAAATACTGAAATCAGAATAATAATTTAAAATTATATAAAATATTTACTTTATTTTCTCTCAAGGAAGAGGCTTTTATGATTAAAATAGTAAAATTATATTAAATTAACATCAAATCTCAGAAGATTCATTGAATAAATAAAGAATATTGCTATGTCTACACAAACTTTCGGTATCATTTTTTATTAGTTTCCATGATTCTTCGAAATTGTTTCCTAATGTGATTTCTTCTGTTTCAATATAGCTTATAAATGCTTTCCAATCATAACCGAATCGATCAGAGAATTTATATGCAAGATCTGTTTTCCTATTATCATTCACATGCCCTTCAAGCCCATAGAGCGCGTGTTCGATATTCCTTGAAAGATAAAAGATATGATAAGGGATTCCATCTTGGATCTTTGTTGTGATTATTAGCTGCTTGATGTTCAAACGCCGTCTTTTGTTGCGCTGTAGAATCGAATCGGGATTATTCGTATAGATTGCATTTGCCGTATACTTTGCTTTTTGAGCCTTCTCATCAAATTTCACTGCCGTATCTGGAATGAACAAGCCATCGGTATCCGCAATATGTATTACCCTTTTGATATCATCCGTAGTCAACCCATATTTTCTGCATTCATACGCAACAATTTCATTTATCTCTGATACAACTCCACCTTTTCTATATCGCTTTATAAGCAGATCGCCATGATAAATATGGAAGACGACCTTATCTGGGCGAAAATAGCTTCGCATAAGCGTATATAAAGCATTCTCTTCGCTTTTTCCTTCGGTTATGAAAATCACAAGCTTATTCATGGCGCCACGCCTTTCTAAGCGCTCTTGCTATATCATGGGGATCTGTTCCTGATGAGAGCGATGATTCATCATCAGCAAGCAAGACAGTTCGAAGATAGTAGTTCCGAAGGTTCGTGGTATCAGGAATGGAATCAGGAAGCCTTACATACTTCTGATCGGGGTTATTGGTTGAGAAAATCAGGGAGCGCTTGTCGATCATCTCAAGAATACGAAGGTTATGGCTTGTGAAAATAAGCTGTCCAGCAGCTCCATTTCTGAATACTTCCATTATTTCTCCGAGTAAGTATTCGTAGATTGAAGCATCAAGCTCATCGATAATAAGAGCAGAGCCTCTTTCGTTGTAGACGAATATCAGAACAGAGATAATGGAAATAAGTTTTATGATTCCCTCCGATTCAGAGCGAAGTGGTATCGGGAGGCCATTCTTGTCCGAGAAAAGCTCTATGCTTCCATCTTCAAGCTTTGAAATACTGATTTTCATATCAGGAATCAAGGTAAGAAGCACCGTATTTATATTTTCAATTGTATCGAGTAGATTCGCTTCTTCCTCCCGTTTCAGACTGAAAGGGGAGGCTAGATTGATATCAAGACGTCCCTTGATCTTCCTTCTGCCAGACATCCTTAGATAGCTTATATGGAGGATATCTTTATCATATTTGCGATTTCTTGGGTTGATGACAATGAATGAAGTCTTCGCATAAGCGCTTATTTCATCAATTGCTTTTTTTACCAATTTATTATCAATAGAATGGGTAAAGCAATTATTTGAGAAAAACACCGAGATCTTTTTCTTCTTTGCATCTGCAATCGCACTCTCAGCTTCCTCTTTCTTCAATTGACGAGGCTTGCCATAGATTCTTCCTTTTTCATCCCAGAAAACGGTTGAAGAGCGTTCTCCGCTTTCTGCTACTGTGATCCGCTCTGAGAGAATAGAGACCGATTCACTGCCGCCGATTCTTACTGTATAGCGAACCCGAAGGTGTTTTCTTCCTTCAAGAATGAATGAGATAGAAAGTTCAGCTTCTGTTTTATCAACATTGACAAGTTCTCTGATCCTTCCTGAAAGCGCACGTGCTGAGAGAATGTAATAAAGAGTAGCTAACGCTTCGATTGCGGTGCTTTTCCCAGAACCGTTCTGTCCGAAGATTGCTAGGATATCAGAAGAGGATCTGCCATAAAGGGCCTCTGGCATCGTGAATGAACCGTGCCTTACGTTTTTAAATCCATCGATACTTAAACTTTCTATCCTTACATCCATCAGAATTCTACTTTTCTCTCCGGTGCAGTGAATGAAGAAAACGTAGCTATACCTTCATCAAGATAGAAGACTTCGGTATTGCCGTCATCAGCATCATACATATTTTTAAGCTCTGGATATGCCTCAAGCATCGAAATCCGGGCTTCTCTTCGGTCATCCTCAACGGCTTTGGCTTCGATTCTTAGCCAAGTACCATCTAAAAATGCGCAGATCTCAAGCCTCGGATTCTTATGAAGCTGCTTTGAGACAGCCTTTTTCTTTCCTGTCTGTATATAGAGGCGGTTTTCAAACTCATGTATTGTACCGAATGGCCTTACCCGAGGCTGGCCATTTTCATCGGTCGCTAGATAATAGGTTCCTGCTTTCTTCAGAAATTCAAGTATTTCGTTCATCGATTCCTCCATTTCTGATTATAAAGCAGAAAAAATCTTTGTGAATAAAGGAAAAAAGAAATGCATGATTGAATATATTTTGTAATAATTGAAAAGCTACTTTAGAATTGATAGATAATTACTTCGAATAAAAATCAAGATTATTTTTCTAAATCCATTCTGTATTTTCTTTGACAAAGAACATTCATTACTTGATACTTAAAGAGTCAAACATAAGGAGAAGTTTTATGAAGAAACTGTTGACCATCCTCATGGTTATGATCATGGCCATGTCGGTTTTCGCCTCCGGATCTGGCGAGAGTACTTCATCCGGTTCTTCCGATGGCACGATTAAGATAGCACTTATCATTGAAAATACAATCGATGATAAAGGCTGGTGTCAAGCTATGCATGATGGCATTATGCAGGCAATGGAGATGCTTCCTGGAAAGATTGAGTACAATTATTCCGAGAAGATGGCTGTCGTTGATGCAGGTTCCATGGCCAGACAGTATGTTGCCGAAGGATATGACCTCATTATCGCTCATGGCGCTCAGTATAAGAACACGATTCTTGAGATGGCTGAGGAATATCCAAATGTATCGTTTGCGTTCGGAACATCTTCTGAGATCGGGCCTGAGAATGTATTTACATACATGCCGGAATCCGAGGAGACGGGATACATCAATGGTATCATTGCAGGAACACTTACAGAGACTGATATCGTAGGTCTTGTCGGCCCTGTTGATTCTGGTGATTCAGCCCGCTACAACCGCGGCTTCGTGCTTGGTGTGCAGTCCGTGAACCCAGATTGCAAGATCCTCGTTGCACATACTGGTTCATTCTCTGATTATGTAAAGGCTTCTGAAGTTGCGACGTCTCAGCTTGCCAATGGTGCTGATATCATGACGGGATCCTCTCAGCAGGCAATCGGCGCCCTCAGAGCTACAGCAGAAAGCCCGACAGCAATGTGGCTTGGACAGGATCTTGCCCAGCTTACGACTGTTGAAGGTCAGGCTAAGTGTATCGCAGCATCTTCCTATAACTATGCTGCTGTTATTGTTGAACTTGTCGAAAAGCTGGAGTCTGGCGTAAAGGGCGGCGAATGCATTCCGATGAACTTCAATAACGGTGGATTCATTTTCGAATATAATCCAGCTCTTGAGGGAGCGTGGGTTTCTGATGAGCTTAGGGCAAAAGTTGATGAACAGATTGCAGCGTTCAAAGCTTCTGCCGGCGTTCTATCTGACTGGGCGAGCGTCGATTATTCGACTCTCTGATTCTTGATGACTTGGGCAGGGCTATGCGCTCTGCCTATATTTTTTAGGCGGTTTTGATTGATGGAAGAAAAGATCACCGAACTGAGAATGGAGCATATCACAAAGCGTTTTCCTGGCGTTCTTGCTTCTGATGATATCTCTATTGCAGTCGGGGAAGGCGAAGTTCTTGCCCTTGTAGGGGAGAATGGCGCTGGAAAGACAACGCTGATGAACATCCTCATGGGCCTTTACCAGCCAGACGAAGGGAGAATCGTAATCAATGGCAATGAGGTAAATTTCCGTGGCCCTGAGGATGCGTTCAAGGCAGGACTGGGAATGGTTCATCAGCACTATATGTTAGTGCAGAACATGACAGTAACGGAGAACATCGCCCTAGGCTATAAGCAAGCGTGGAAACCGTTCAGGCTATCATTATCCGATGTACGGAAGCGGATAGTTGAAATCTCGGAGAAATATGGGCTAGCGGTAAATCCGGAAGCGTATATCTGGCAGCTTTCAGTCGGAGAGCAGCAGAGGGTAGAACTTGTCAAGACTCTGTGTCTGGGAGCTAAGTTCTTGATTCTCGACGAGCCTACAAGCGCTCTTACGCCACAAGAGACAGACGAGCTTATCGATCTTCTGAAGAAGATGACAAACGAGCTTTCGATTATCTTCATCTCCCATAAGCTCCAGGAAGTAAAGGCACTTTCGAACAAAGTCTCTATTCTCAGGCATGGTAAGGTGGTTTTCTCTGGAAACACCGAGGAGCATTCTTCTCAGGATATTGCATCAATGATGACAGGGCATAGCGTAACGCTTCCGACTAATAACGAGAAGGTTGAGACAGGTAATGTAGTGCTCTCGATGAAGGATCTTGTCGTAATGTCCGATAGGAAGATCCCTGCGCTGAACCATCTTTCTCTTGATATAAAGGCTGGTGAGATTGTCGGTATTGCTGGTGTATCGGGCAATGGGCAGAGGGAGCTTGCGGAAGCGATCAATGGTCTTAGGAAGGTTGAATCCGGTACAATTTCCTTCTTTGGAAAGGAAATCCAGAATTTTTCGCCGCGCGCTGTCATCGATGAGGGCATGGGATACATCCCCGAAGAAAGAAATACCGAAGGCATTGTCCCTTCGTTCTCAATCCGCGAGAACATTATATTGAAAGATGTCTCTGAAACGGAATTTTCTTCCTGCTCGATCATCAATGCAAAAAAGGTTGATGAATGTGCAGAAAAGCTCATAAAGGATTTCGATGTTCGCTGTCCAGGAATCAACACGGCCGCAGGCTCTCTCTCAGGCGGAAATATACAGAAAGTAATACTTGCGCGTGAGATTGAACGAAAACCAAAATTCCTTATTGCAGTCTATCCAACAAGAGGCCTCGATCTGGGAGCTGTCGAGTTCATACATCAGCAGCTTCTTTCAATCAGACGCGAAGGCATTGGCGTTCTTCTGATCTCCGAAGAACTTGATGAGATCATGAATCTCTCTGACAGAATCGCAGTCATCTATAAAGGAGCGATAATGAAGGTTCTTAACCATGATGAAGCGACACGCTCTAGACTCGGAGTGCTGATGGCGGGGGTAAAGGAAGAATGACAAAGACTTTCAAAATTGCGTTCAAAGCTGCGATCATTCTCATTGCAGCCATCGCTGCGGTGCTGATTGCATCGATAATTCTCTGGATGATCGGCGCAGATGTAGGTAGAACTTTCTATACAATCTGTATTGTTCCTCTTACCAATAAGCTTCATTTGACCGAGGTTCTTATCAGAGCAATACCGCTTTGCATAATCGCGCTTGGTATCACGGTTGCTTATCGATCAGGGATAATCAATATCGGGGCAGAAGGGCAGATGGCAATTGGCATCCTTTCTTTCACAGGCGTTGCTCTTGCACTTCCATCGCTTTCGCGTCCGATTCTCCTTCCTGTTGCGCTTTTGGCGGCAGTTATCGGCGGTGGTCTCTGGGGCTTTATTCCAGGTATTCTGAAATCCAAGCTCAATGTATCTGAACTTTTGTCGACGGTTATGCTCAACTACATTGCGGCTCAGATCTATTCGCTCTGTCTTCGAACAATCTTCCTTGATCCGGCAGAGCAGGGATTAGGCGCAGCTGGAACACCTCAGTCGATGAGACTGACAGAGAATGTATGGCTGGGAAGATTATCTGGTACCAGACTTCATTATGGACTCATAATCGCGATCGTACTTGCTGCTGTGATTTTCTTCCTGATGTGGAAAACTACGGTAGGATTTCGCATGAGAGCATCTGGGGCTGAGGCTCGTGCTGCAAAATATGGCGGAATAAATGTTGCGTTCTATGTAACGCTTGCAATGGTTATCTCCGGTGCATTCTCCGGTCTTGCAGGCGGCATTGAGATCGCAGGCGTCCACAGAAGAGCGCTTGAAGGCGTTACAAACAACTATGGATTCTCCGGTGTTGTTGTTGCGCTCTTCGGAGGACTGCACCCATTCGGTATCATACCAGCATCCTTCTTCTTCGGACTCTTGATCTATGGAGCGACGCTTGCTCCATCGAGAGTCGGAGTTCCTGCGAATATCGTGCAGGTAATGCAGGGTGTGATAATCATCGTTATAGTCACAGCTCAGATGGTTCTTTCCAATGCTTACTTCCAAGATCGTGTATGGCGAAGAATCTCAAAGCTTGGCAAGAAGGAGGCCTGATATGCTTACAGTACTTACTAATATGCTTTCTATGTGTATCCCGTTCTCCGTTGCGCTTCTTCTCGCTTCTCTTGGAGAGATGTTCAACCAGAGAGCCGGTGTATTCAACCTTGGCTGTGAAGGTATCATGGCGATGGGGGCATTCATCGGGATGTTGATTCCTTTTGCAGCCGGCGGTGGTGCGCGCGTCTCACAGTGGTACAATCTGCTTGGTTTCGTATCAGCTGCTGGCGTTGGTGCGCTCCTTGGTTTGTTCTTTGCCGTTGTGACTGTAACATTCCGCGCGCCTCAGGGTATTGCTGGTATCGGTTTCCAGATGTTCGGAGTCGGAACTGCTGGAACGTTATTCAGGCATTTTGTCGGCGGTACTCAGTCCATTCCCGGCATCCCCGATGTAGATATCCCACTGCTTTCGAAGATACCTTTCTTGGGAGATATCTTCTTCTCCCACAATGTTGCGGCATATCTTGCATATATCTTCGTTCCTATTGCATGGTACATACTTTTCAAGACGCCGTGGGGCCTCAAGATCAGGGCTGTGGGGACTAACCCAAGAGCCGCAGATTCCTTGGGCATCAATGTCTCTAGGGTTAGGTATGAATCCCTTCTCCTTGGAGGCGCCCTTGCAGGTCTTGCAGGAGCATATCTCTCGATTGCACAGGCAAAAATGTTCTCTGATACTCTCATATCCGGTCGTGGATTCATTGCAGTTGCACTTGTCTATTTCGGACATTGGCATCCGCTTCAGATCATGGGAGGAGCGCTTCTATTCACATTCGCTCAGACTTTCCAGACGCAGATACAGTCGATGGGTATCTCATTCCCTTACGAGCTTGCTGTTATGCTGCCGTATGTGCTTGTAATCATCGTTCTCTCATTTACATCAAGAAACCAGACAACAGCACCTACGTCACTTGGAAAGCCATTTAACAGAGAGATGAGAACCTGACGATTATGGCTGCTTCGGCAGCCATATCGCTATTCTTTTTCCTTCCATTTCTGATATATTCACCCATATGAAAATTGAAAAGACTTCACAGTACGTCTGCATACCGAGGCCCTGATGAGACGTCATTGTTCTCTATCAGGCCGCTGTGGTGGATGTACGTATGCCAATATTCCATACTCAGATGAGCTTTTGGATAAACGCATCACAGAAGAGAAGCTTCTCTCTCGTTTTTGCAAGGTCGCGCCTATCCTCAAAAGCGACAGAATCACAGGCTATCGATGCAAGGCACAAGCTGTCTGTGGCACAGTCGATGGTCGACTTGTCACTGGTATCTATCGCAAAGGCAGCCACAAACTTATCCCTGTTCGCTTCTGTCCACTTGAAGATGAGAGGGTTGGGCAGATACTTGAAACCATACGCTCTCTCTCAAATCGATATGGCATCATCGCATATGATGAGGACATGGGCTATGGTAATCTAAGGCATGTGCTTATACGGGTTGCCGCCCATAATAATGAGGCTCTTGTAGTGCTCATTACAGCAACTGACAAGATTCCTCACGAGAACGATCTTGCCGCAGCTATCCATCAGAAGCATCCGTTTGTGAAAGGTGTCGTTGCAATCAGGAATGATGAAAAGACAAGCATGGTTATTCCTGAAAATCCCAAGGTTCGCCTTATCTATGGCAAGCCTTATATCACGGATAGGATGTGCGGTCTGTATTTTCGGATTTCTCCTGTCTCTTTCTATCAAGTGAATCCTTACATGGCGGAACGGCTATATAAAATCGCAATGAATATGGCAATGCTTCGTCCCGATGATATCGTGATTGATGCGTACTGCGGCACGGGAACGATCGCCCTTATTGCTGCAACATATGGTTCAACGGTTCTCGGCATTGAATCAAATCCAGAAGCTGTCAAAGATGCTGAGGAGAATGCAAGGATGAATAATCTTGATAACGTCACATTCGTAAATGCAGATGCTTCAAAGTATATGAAAGCAGCGGCAAAACGGAAAGAAAAATGTGATGTACTATTCTTGGATCCTCCACGATCCGGCGCAACCGAGGAATTTCTTGCCGCAGCTGGAAGGATGGCCCCTGATAGAATTGTTTATATCTCATGTTCACCTGAATCCCTACAGCGTGATTTACGGTATATAAGACGATTTTTGCCATACAGGATAATAGGCATACAACCTGTAGACATGTTTCCTGGCTCTCCACATATAGAGACGGTATGTTTATTGTCCAAACTGAATGCAAAGTAACATATCGAAATAAACTTGGATATGGACGAGCTTGATTTGTCGATGCGGAGAAGAAAGACACCTATCAAGCGATCAAGGAGGCATTGAAACCTAAGAGGGTGGATATGCCGCCTTTGATTTTTTATGAGTTCAACATGGATTGCTTGTGTGGAACTGAAATTCAGCGATGACAGCATGATTGCGATTGACACGATGCTGTTGAGAAAGAGGTTGCCGACAATATGTATCAGAGGTCGGAGCTTGACTATCTGATCTACAATGAACCGCTTGAATACGCCGATCTTATTTTGAACGATGATCCGGAAACCTATTTGAAGACTGTAACAGAGTATAAGAACCTTTATATAGCAGAATGTGAATAAATTATAACAATCCGCACATACCTATTGATAAGGTATGTAAAACTGAAATACAATACACAAAATTTAATACTTCAAACCGTTGAAGCGGAGATAACGGCAATGATGCCTTTACAGAGAGCCTGTGGTGCTGAGAGTCAGGTAAGAAACAAGTTGTCAAATGGGCCGCTGAGGGCGCAGTCAAATGTGAATTTCACAAAGTATTCTGCGACGTTGTAGGCAGACGTCATTTGCTGGGGATATGTTTGTATCCTGCTAAGTGCATAGGGTCATTCCTATGAATCAAGGTGGCACCGCGGATAAGTGTTTTTATTCGTCCTTGATAGAGTGTATATCTCTTTCAAGGATGTTTTTGTTTTATAAGGCTCCTTTGACTGAGATAGACGCTCAAAGGAGTCTTTTCTTTGTTTTAGGAGGTTGCAATATGCTGCATACAAAACGTTGGTGGCGCACTGTGCGCCGAATATTGAAATTGAATCATCCTAATAAATGACCCACTTTACTTTACCTATTTGGAGGAACTGATTATGAAAATTCAGCCAACTTTTGCCCGAGTCAAAGAAATCGCAGCAACTGGTCGTTATAACGTATTGCCGGTCAGCCTTGAAATCCTTTCCGACTTCACAACCCCTATTGAAGTGATGAAGATACTGAAAAATGTATCCACTCATTGCTATATGCTGGAATCCGCTCAGGCAAATGAAACTTGGGGACGTTATACTTTCCTTGGGTTTGACCCGAAAATGGAGATCACTTGCATTGATGGCGAAATGAAGATCGGCAACCTCAAGGTTAAGACGGATAACCCGTCCCACTATCTCCGCCAGATCCTTACAGATTACATAAGTCCCCGTTTCGATTATCTCCCTTCCTTTACAGGCGGTCTTGTCGGATACTTCTCCTATGATTATCTCACCTACAGCGAGCCGACCGTTAAATGTGATGTAGAAGATACCGAGGCATTTAAGGATGTTGACCTGATGCTCTTTGATAAAGTTATCGCATTCGATCATCTCCGACAGAAAATTATTCTCATTGTGAATATGCCGTTGGATGAGCCGGAAACAGGTTACAACAAAGCAGTTATGGAATTGAAGCAGCTCGTAGAGCTTTTGAGACACGGCGAAAAGAAGAATGAACCGGGGGGCAAGCTACTTGGAGAAGTTACGCCGTTGTTTGACAAAGAGCAATTCTGCGGCATGGTAGAAAAAGCAAAGTACCATATCCGTGAGGGGGATATTTTCCAGATTGTACTTTCCAACCGCCTAAGTGCGCCTTTTGAGGGAAGTCTCTTGAATACCTACCGTGTGCTTCGCACAATCAATCCATCACCGTATATGTTTTATTTTTCAGGAACAGACGTAGAGGTTACAGGAGCATCTCCCGAAACGCTGGTAAAGCTGGAAAATGGTGTGCTGCACACTTTCCCGCTTGCAGGGACAAGACCGAGAGGCAAAACTGTGGAAGAAGACAAAGCTCTTGAAGCCGAGCTGCTTGCTGACGAAAAGGAACTTGCCGAACACAATATGCTGGTCGATTTAGGACGAAATGATCTCGGAAAAATAAGCAAGTTCGGTACTGTACAGGTCGAAAAGCTCCATTCCATTGAACGCTTCTCCCATGTTATGCACATCGGCTCTACGGTGCGTGGTGAAATCAGCGAAAATCACGATGCACTGGATGCCATTGAAGCGGTATTACCTGCTGGAACGCTTTCCGGTGCGCCGAAGATTAGAGCTTGCCAGTTAATAGGGGAACTTGAAAACAACAAGCGTGGCATCTATGGCGGTGCCATTGGCTATATCGACTTCACGGGGAATATGGATACCTGTATTGCCATCCGCATTGCCTATAAGAAGAACGGGAAGGTATTCGTGAGAAGCGGAGCCGGAATTGTGGCGGATTCTGTACCCGAGAAGGAATTTGAAGAATGTCTGAACAAAGCCAAATCTTCACTTAAAGCATTAGAACTTGCACAGGAGGCAGAATTGTGATTCTTCTGATAGATAACTACGACAGCTTTTCCTATAATCTTTTTCAGCTTATTGGTGAGATCGATACGGATATCAAGGTCATACGTAACGATGAAATGACGATAGAGGGAATTAAGAAATTGAACCCAGCTCGTATTATTCTCTCACCCGGTCCAGGCAGACCCGAAGATGCCGGAATTATAATTGAAGCCGCAAAAACACTCGGAAAAGACATTCCCATTCTCGGTGTTTGTCTGGGGCATCAGGCAATTTGTGCGGCATTCGGTGCAACTATTACCTATGCAAAGGAACTAATGCACGGTAAACAATCGAATGTGAAATTTGACACGGGTTGCCCGTTATTTAAGGGCTGTCCCGAAGTTGCACCTGTCGCACGGTATCATTCCCTTGCGGCCGCTGCCGATACCATTCCCGAAGAATTGAAAATAACAGCACTCACCACAGATGGTGGTGAGGTAATGGCGGTACAGCACAAAGAGTATCCCATTTACGGTGTACAATTCCATCCCGAATCCATTATGACACCGGATGGAAAGCAGATGCTATATAATTTTATAAAGGAGATATGATCCATGATTAAAGAAGCCATTGTAAAGATCGTAAATAAAGAAGACCTCACCTACGATGAGGCGTATACCGTCATGAATGAAATTATGAGCGGTGAAACTACACCCACACAGAATGCCGCTTTTCTCGCCGCACTCTCTACCAAAAGCGCCAGAGCCGAAACGACAGACGAAATTGCCGGCTGTGCGGCTGCGATGAGAGCGCATGCTACCAAGGTCGAGACTAATATGGAACTTTTTGAAATTGTCGGTACTGGCGGTGACAACGCTCACAGCTTTAATATTTCTACCACCTCAGCCCTTGTAGCGGCGGCAGGCGGTATGAAGGTCGCAAAACACGGCAACAGAGCCTCATCCTCCCAGTGCGGAACGGCAGATTGTCTGGAAGCCCTTGGGGTAAACATCCAGCAGAGTCCAGCAAGATGTATTGAACTACTGAATGAGGTCGGTATGTGCTTCTTCTTTGCACAGAAATATCACACATCTATGAAATACGTTGGGGCTATACGCAAGGAACTTGGTTTCCGTACTGTATTCAATATTCTCGGTCCTCTTACGAATCCAGGCACACCATCCATGCAGCTTCTCGGTGTGTATGATGATTATCTTGTTGAACCGCTGGCGCAGGTTCTGATCAATCTTGGCATCAAACGTGGTATGGTTGTGTACGGTCAGGATAAGCTGGATGAGATCTCCATGAGCGCACCGACTACGATCTGCGAGATTCGTGACGGCTGGTTCAAATCCTATGTGAT